>JBDTJV010000461.1:0-3227 GCA_039935675.1 Ginsengibacter sp.
ATTGCCAATATTATCGCCCATTCACTGGAAGTGCCTTTTTATACATTAAGCGCCATTTCTTCCGGGGTAAAAGATGTACGCGAAGTAATTGAAAAAGCAAAAAATGAAGAAAATGCCATTTTATTTATAGATGAAATTCATCGTTTTAATAAAGGCCAGCAAGATGCTTTGCTTGGTGCTGTGGAAAAAGGAATTATCACCCTGATTGGTGCCACCACAGAAAATCCATCTTTTGAAGTGAACAGCGCTTTGCTAAGCCGCTGCCAGGTTTATATTTTAAAACCTTTGCAAAAAGAGGATTTAATTCAATTAATGCATCATGCCATCAAATCAGATGAAATTTTATCAACATTAAATATCGAAATCAAAGAAGCTGAAGCGCTGATCAATCTATCAGGCGGAGACGCAAGACGATTATTAAACCTGCTGGAGATTACGGTGAATCAGCTTTCTTTAGATGAAAAATCAAAAAATAAAATCACAATTACAGACGATGAAGTCATTAATGCGGCACAACAAAAAGTAGCGCTTTATGATAAAAAAGGGGAGCAGCATTATGATATTATTTCTGCCTTTATCAAATCTATCCGGGGAAGCGATCCGAATGCGGCAGTTTATTGGATGGCCCGAATGATCGAAGGCGGAGAAGATGTAAAATTTATTGCCAGGAGAATGGTGATTCTCGCCAGCGAAGATATTGGCAATGCCAATCCTACGGCTTTGGTTCTGGCGACCAACACTTTCCAGGCGGTGAATCTGATTGGTTATCCCGAAGCAAGAATTATTTTGTCGCAATGTGTTACTTATTTGGCTTCTTCGCCTAAAAGCAATGCAAGCCTGGAGGCAATTAGTAAAGCGCAGGCGTTGGTAAAAGAATATGGAGATTTACCGGTTCCTTTAGCGATCCGGAATGCGCCTACAAAGCTGATGAAGAATTTAGATTATGGCAAAAATTACCAGTATGCACACAGTTTTGAAAATAACTTTGCACAGATGGAATTTCTTCCGGAAGAAATAAAAAATACTCTTTTATATAATCCGGGTAAAAATCTTCGGGAAGAAGAATTGAGAAAATTTTTGAAACTAAGATGGAAGGAGAAGTACGGTTATTGAGTGAGATTTGGCATAATATTTATGAAAACGAATCATTACATGCATTAAGCTTTATTACGATCCATTGTCATTTTTTTGGGATCAGTAAGCCACGCATAGTAAACAAATAAATAGAGGTGATTTTTAATTGAATTTTTTATAAAAATTTAGATCCTAAAATTGAATTTTGAAAATGATAAAATGGCGGTGTAAATATTTTCCTGAATTAAGTAGTGAAGAGATGTACAGGATTCTTCAGTTGCGCAATGAAGTCTTTATTGTGGAACAGAATTGCTGTTACCAGGATTTAGATAATAAAGATCTAAAAGCTTACCACTTTTGCGGTTGGAAAGATGAAAAACTAGTGGCTTACACCCGTTTGCTCGACAAAGGTATTTCTTACCCCGATGCGCCTTCCATTGGGCGCGTAATCACTTCTCCATCCGTGCGCGGACAAAATTTTGGTAAAGAATTGATGCAAAAATCGATAGAAGAAACTCACCGGTTATTTGGAAAAACGACCATTAAAATAAGTGCCCAAGTTTACCTAAAAAAATTTTACGAATCGTTTTCCTTTTATCAGGAAGGAGAACCCTATCTTGAAGACTTCATCAAACATATTTTAATGGTTCGGGAATAGAACCTATGACAATAAAAATATAATATTTACCGTTTATCTAACTTCCAAGGGCAAAGCAGGTGATGAAAGCAAAAATAATTATGTCATTTTTGGGCATATGCTAACCTCTGAAACAAAATTTTTGTTGAATTAGTTACTTAGCTTTGCCCTTTTTTTCAATGCTTAATTCTTCTTTTAGAAATTGCCCGGTAAAGCTTTCTTTGATTTCCACTAGTTTTTCCGGAATCCCTTCGAATAAGACGCGTCCACCGGCATCTCCTCCTTCTGTACCAAGGTCTATAATATGATCGGCAATTTTAATAATATCCATATTATGCTCAATCACTAAAACCGTATTTCCCCGGTCAACCAATTTATTTAACACATCAGTAAGATGTTGAATATCCCTGAAATGAAGTCCCGTAGTAGGTTCGTCGAGAATGTAAAAAGTTTTTCCGGTGTCTCTTTTGCTAAGTTCAGTGGCCAATTTTACTCTTTGAGCTTCACCGCCGCTCAAGGTAACCGCACTTTGGCCAAGGGTAATGTAACCAAGGCCGACTTCCTGCAAAACTTTAATTTTACGGTAGAGATAGGGAACATTTTTAAAAAATTCAACTGCTTCATCTACCGTCATTTCTAACACATCGCTGATAGATTTTCCTTTGTACCTTATCTCCAATGTTTCGCGATTGTACCTTTTCCCGTTACATTTTTCACAATGAACATATACATCAGGAAGAAAATTCATTTCTATTATTCTCATCCCGCCGCCCTGGCATTCTTCGCACCTGCCGCTCTTTACATTAAAAGAAAATCTTCCAGGTTTGTAACCACGGATCTTCGCTTCGGGAATTGCGGCAAAGAGTGCCCTTATATCTGTAAAAAATCCACAATAAGTTGCCGGATTGCTTCTTGGTGTTCGTCCGATGGGCGACTGATCTATCTCAACTACTTTGTCTATATGTTCCAAACCTTCCACGCTTTTGTAAGGCATGGGAGTCATTTTACTTTTATAAGTATGAATGCTTAAAATCGGGTATAGAGTTTCGTTGATCAACGTGGATTTTCCGCTTCCACTTACCCCCGTCACACAAATAAATTTTCCTAAAGGAAAAGTAACATTTACTTTCTTCAGATTATTGCCCGAAGCGCCTTTCAGAACCAAAGAAAGGCCATTTCCTTTACGCCGTTGCGCGGGAACAGGAATTCGCAGATCGCCATTCAGGTAAGAAGAAGTGAGCGTGTTTAATTTCAGAAAATCTTTCGGTTTCCCCACTGCAACTACTTCTCCACCATGTTTGCCTGCATCCGGCCCGATATCAATTAAATAATCCGAGGCAAGCATGATGTCTTTATCATGTTCCACTACTATCACACTATTACCAATATCTCTTAAATTTTTCAGCGCTTGTATTAGCTGGTGATTATCTCTTTGATGAAGTCCGATACTTGGTTCATCCAGGATGTAAGTAATTCCCTGTAACTGCGAACCAATCTGTGTAGCAAGCCTTATTCT
>JBDTJV010000462.1:0-3191 GCA_039935675.1 Ginsengibacter sp.
GGTCTTCCGGCAGTAGTCATTTTTTCTACTTCGTCAATAACTGATTTATATTTTTCACGCTTGGTTTTAAAAACAAGATCCTGGGAATCGTCCCTCACTACCGAAACATTCGTTGGAATAGAAACCACATCTAATTTGTAAATATCCCAAAACTCTGAAGCTTCCGTTTCAGCAGTACCGGTCATGCCGGCGAGCTTGTGATACATCCTGAAATAGTTCTGTAAGGTAATAGTGGCGTAGGTTTGCGTAGCGCTTTCTATCTTCACATTTTCTTTTGCTTCTATCGCCTGGTGCAATCCATCGGAATAACGGCGACCTTCCATGATACGGCCTGTCTGTTCGTCTACTATTTTTACCTGTCCTTCAATTACTACATATTCCACATCATTTTCAAAAAGTGTATATGCCTTTAATAGTTGTTGAATGGTATGAATTCTTTCCGCTTTTATTGAATATTCATTTAATAGCGTTTCTTTCTTTTCAAGTTTTTCATCTGCTGTGAAATCACTTTTTTCAATTTCTGCGAGCTTTACTCCAATATCAGGAAGAATAAAGAAATCAGGATCTTCACCGGATTTGGTGATCAAAGCAATTCCTTTATCAGTAAGCTGTACCTGGTTATTTTTTTCATCAATAACGAAAAAAAGCTCGTCATCTACGATATGCATGTTTTTCTGCTGATCCCCGAGGTAGTAATTTTCCGACTTTTGAAGTTTTACCCTCATTCCTGGTTCACTAAGATATTTGATCAATGCATTGTTCTTTGGAAGACCGCGATGTGCACGATATAAAGCCAACCCACCATCTTTGGGATCATCATTTCCCTCTGTTATTTTCTTCTTGGCTTCTATTAAAAAATTACTGGTTACTTTTTTCTGAGCATCCACGATTCTTTCCACTCGTGGTTTCAGTTGATCAAATTCCTGCTGATCGCCACGGGGAATAGGACCGGAAATAATTAAGGGCGTTCTTGCATCATCAATCAATACGCTATCCACCTCATCCACCATTGCAAAATGGTGTTTACCCTGTACCATTTCTTCTGGCGTATGAACCATGTTATCACGCAGGTAATCAAAACCGAATTCATTATTGGTACCATATACAATATCGCTGCCGTAAGCTTTTCTTCTTTCTTCGCTGTTTGGTTGGTGTTTGTCGATACAATCTACGGTCAAACCAAGCCATTCCAGTAAAGTTCCGTTCCATTCACTATCACGTCGGGCCAGGTAATCATTCACGGTTACAATATGAACACCATGACCTGCCAATGCATTCAAATAAGCTGGCAGCACTGAAACCAATGTTTTTCCTTCACCAGTTGCCATTTCAGCAATCTTTCCCTGGTGCAAAACGATAGCACCGATTAACTGAACATCGTAAGGAACCATGTTCCATACAATTTCACTTCCGCCTGCAGTCCAGGTATTTTTATAAATAACTTTCTCGCCTTCAATCCGCAGGTATTTTTTAGTTTCAGCAAAAGTTTTATCAAGCTCTGTTGCGGTGGATTCCAATTCCGGGTTTTCTTTGAACCGCCGTGAGGTTTCTTTTACAACCGCAAATGCTTCGGGCAAAATTTCAAGAAGTACTTCTTCCAGTTTTTTATCGCGTTCTTTTCCCATTTCGTCAATGTGACGGTAAATGGCATCACGCCCGAGTATGTCAGAAGAATCCAACTTTTCCGCTTCCTCTTTTTGAGTCCCAATTTCCTGGTCAATTTCCTGGAGATAGGTTTTGATCCTTTGACGAAACTCATCGCTTTTTCCACGTAATTCGTCATTAGTTAAAGTATTATATTGGTCGAAAAAGGTATTAATCTTTCCTACAAGCGGCTTAATCGCTTTTACATCTTTTTCACTTTTATTTCCACCAAATATTATCGAGAGAAGACCGGCCATATTTTTATAATTATTTAGAAATAGATAATGATTCTATTGTCAATTTTTGTGCAGTGAATTTTTGAAGCCAAAATGACAGTTTGCAAAGTTACTAAATTGTAGCTTTTGGTACAATAACAAAGGTATATTTATCATTATGCTAACTTGATAAAAATCCCTTCTTCGTTTCTTTTTACCTGGTATATTTTGAGAAAATAACCTTCTGAATTAGTGTCTCTACCTGTGGTAAGATTGAAACGGTAGCTATGAACAGGACAGATAATATTTCCTTTTGCATCCAAAAAACCTTTAGAAAGGTCACCTGCGGCATGAGGGCAATTGGCAGAACACGCTTTCAATTCGCCCATGCTCTGAACAATACAAATAGATTTTCCACGAATGGTAATGCAGGCTATATTATTTTTATCAAAAGTAATTTCCTCTATTTTTCCGGCTATTTTTATCCAGTCTTCATTGTGATCCATCAGTAAAAAAATTCTGCTTTATAGGGATATTTTAGCTGGTAAAGTGTACGTACCTGGTTCAGAACCAATTGTCTTAATTCGCTGATATTCATTTTTTCTGTTGCAGAAATAAAAACACAATTTCCATTAGTCTGGTTAGCCCATTTCTCTTTCAATTCTTCCAGTAATTGTTGCTTCACACCTGGTTCCAACCATTCATCAAAAGTGTTTTTCTCATATTCATCCATTTTATTGAAAATCGTAATCACGGGTTTATCATTGCTTTTCAGTTCCTGCAATGTTTTATTAACTACAGCAAGTTGCTCTTCAAATTTGGGATGTGAAATATCTACTACATGCAATAAAATATCTGCCTCGCGCACTTCATCTAAAGTACTTTTAAAGCTCTCAATAAGATGATGAGGAAGCTTGCGGATAAAACCAACAGTATCACTTAAAAGAAACGGCGTGTGCCCGAGAACTACTTTCCTGGTTGTCGTATCTAATGTGGCAAATAATTTATTTTCTGCGAAAACATCGCTTTTGCTCAATAAGTTCATAATGGTAGACTTACCGACGTTGGTATATCCTACCAAAGCCACCCTTATAAATTCACCACGTTCTTTCCTTTGTGTAAATGATTGCTTGTCTATTTCAGCCAGCCTTTTGCGGAGCAAATTTATTTTGTCTTTTACGATTCTGCGGTCAGTTTCTATTTCTGTTTCTCCCGGTCCGCGACTTCCAATGCCTCCGCCCTGCCTTTCGAGGTGTTTCCACATTCCTTTTAATCTTGGTAAAATATATTGATATTGAGCCAGTTCGACCTGCACTTTTGCCTGCGCTGTTT
>JBDTJV010000463.1:0-2890 GCA_039935675.1 Ginsengibacter sp.
CAAAACGAGAATTCCACTATAAAACGCAAATTTCATCGTTAGGAAAACGGCAATCGCTGCCAGGATCATCCATATAGTTTGTACACGTTGTATCATGATAAAAATTTATTTTACGAAAGTAAAGAGGTTGGGTTAAAAATGATACATTATTTCTAAAAATCGGGGCGATTTGATTAGGAATCAATTTCTCCCCGCAATCATAATTGATTTTTGTAATGACTTTGAACAGATACTTTGATCTTGAAAGGAAAATTAATAGTTACTCCTTCCTGAAATAAAATTCGTTGTAATTATCCCAGTTCCGGGTACAAAATAAATCCTTTCATAAAATCTTTTACATCCTCTTTTACGGAAGTAATTATTTTTTCATCATCAAGGTTCATCAGAACTTTGTCTACAAAATTTACTACTGTTTGCATATCATTTTCTTTCAAACCTCGTGTAGTAATAGCTGGAACGCCGACACGAATTCCTGAAGTTACGAATGGACTTTTATCATCAAAAGGAACAGCATTTTTATTTAAAGTAATTGCAGCCTTGTCGAGTGTTTCCTGTGCTTTTTTACCGGTGATATTTTTATTTCGAAGATCAATTAACATCAAATGATTATCAGTTCCATTGCTGATAAGGTCATAACCTTTTGCATTGAATGCTTTGGCCATGGCCTGTGCGTTCACTTGTATCTGTTTGGCATAAGCAGTAAAATCTTCAGTCAAAATTTCTCCAAAAGAAACCGCTTTTGCTGCGATTACATGTTCCAGCGGTCCACCCTGGGTTCCGGGAAAAACAGCCATATCTAAAAGATGGCTCATCATTCTTATTTCACCTTTGGGCGTTTTTAAACCAAATGGATTTTCAAAATCCTTACCCATCAAAATAATTCCTCCACGCGGCCCACGCAAAGTTTTATGGGTGGTAGATGTTACAAAATGACAATGTTCAAAAGGCGAATTCAACAATCCTTTTGCAATCAATCCAGCCGGATGAGCCATATCGCAAAAAACAAATGCACCAATTTCGTCCGCCACTTTCCTGATACGTTCATAATCCCAGTCTCGGCTATATGCTGATGCGCCGCAGATGATCATTTTTGGTTTTATCTCTCTTGCTTTTTGTTCAAGCATGTCATAATCTACCAGGCCGGTTTCTTTTACTACTCCATAAAAATGGGGTTCATAAATTTTACCGGAAAAATTAACCGGGGAACCGTGAGTGAGATGCCCGCCCATGCTCAGGTCAAGCCCTAAAATTTTGTCTCCCGGTTTCAATACTGCAAACATTACTGCAAAGTTTGCCTGTGCGCCGCTATGAGGTTGAACATTGGCATATTCACAACCAAAGATTTTTTTCACTCGGTCAATTGCCAGCTGCTCTGATTCATCTACAAACTCACAACCTCCATAATATCTTTTACCCGGATACCCTTCTGCATATTTATTGGTAAGTACGCTTCCCATCGCACGGATCACCTCATAAGAAGTAAAATTTTCCGAAGCGATTAATTCAATTCCTTCTCGCTGGCGATTCAATTCTTTGTTGATTATGTCAAAAACCTGTTGATCCTTCATGAAATAAAAATTTTCGCAAACCTACTAAAAGAAAGCGGAATGCAAAAAGGAGAAGCCCTGAAAGCAGGCGAAAGAAACCGATTACAAAACATTTACTATATTCACATCCCTTTTTTGAATAGCGGGTTGATAAACTTAGAAATATGAAGGCCATAATTCCTGTTGCGGGTGCCGGCACCAAATTGCGTCCGCATACTTATACCCAGCCAAAAGCGCTCATTCCATTGGCAGGGAAAACAATACTCAGTATCAATGTAGATCAGTTACATGAAGCAGGCATTAACGAATTTATTTTTATAGTTGGATATCTGGGAGAAAAGATCCAGGATTATATCAATGCAAAATATCCCCAGTTAACCTGCCATTTTATTTTTCAAAATGTAAGAAAAGGAACAGCCCATGCTGTTAATATGTCTAAAGAACTGATCGGT
This sequence comes from Ginsengibacter sp., assembly GCA_039935675.1. Classification (GTDB taxonomy): domain Bacteria; phylum Bacteroidota; class Bacteroidia; order Chitinophagales; family Chitinophagaceae; genus Ginsengibacter. The sequence goes on from JBDTJV010000463.1 coordinate 2,000, forward strand.
GATGATGAAGTATTCATCGCGCTGGGAGATACTATTTGTGAGTACAACATTAAAGAGGTACTCAGTTCACCTTATTCAATGCTCGGTGTAAAAAAAGTGGAAGATCCCCGTGAATTTGGAGTAGCAGAAATTGATCAAAACGGTTTAATTACCAAAGTGGTAGAAAAACCTTCTATCCCCAAATCAAATATGGCTTTGGTGGGTCTTTATAAAATAAAAAACTCGACTTTATTATTTGATTGTCTTTCCAATATCATTACCAATGAGATCAAAAGTCATAATGAATTTAATCTTACCGATGCACTGGAATGTATGATTGCCAGGGGTGCGGCATTCAAATCCTTTAAAGTGGAAAACTGGTTTGATTGCGGAAGAAAAGAATCTTTATTACAGTCCAATTCTATATTGCTTCAAAAGTTGGGAGGCAGTATTGCGGAGCCAAATAATTTTGAAAATACTATTTTTATTCCTCCTGTAAGCATTGCTGAAGGATGCGATATTAAGAATTCCATCATAGGACCTCATGTGGCTATGGGTGAAAATACGATCGTTCATTCATCGATTATCAAGGCTTCCATTATTGGTTCTTATTCAAAACTATATGATGTAATGCTGGATGATTCTTTGATCGGAAATGATACGGAAGTGATCGGTGAAACCCGTTCGTTGAATATTGGCGATAATACAGAAATTGATCTTGGATAAATAAATAGCTGATTTGGTAATTAGCTAATGTGTTGATGTAGTAAACCGACAAATAATCCCAATTCTTATTTCCTAAAATGCAATTTTTATTGCTGCCAATTTTATTTCAGTAAATAAAATTCTCCTACAAATAATTCAATAATATTGCAATCTTTAATTCAACAAAGCATTGCAAAATAATCGGCT
>JBDTJV010000464.1:0-7883 GCA_039935675.1 Ginsengibacter sp.
AATAATCCCAATTATATTGAAAGCCAAAAGTTACCAATACAGTAAATCAACGAATAAGCAGGTTTCTTATTTTGCAAATTAAAAACCGTAGCACTTATTGAACATCTGCCAAAATAACTTCAAAAACAAGATCTGAATTGCCTGGAATTACTACTTTTCCTGCGGTGTCTTTCACATCGTCAGGACCATAGCCTAAGGAAGGAGGAATATACAAAGTCATTTGGCCACTTTTAGCGATCAACGGTAGTGCTTTTTGCCATCCGGCTATTACCTGGCCCAGCTGAAAGACAGCAGCGTTTCCTGTACCGGTTGAATCAAACCCCTTTCCGTTGAAAAAACCTCCGCGGTAAAATACGGCAACGGTAGAGCATAAACTAGTAGCAGAAGCACCACTTCCCGGTGCGGTGATCTTATAAAAAAACCCGGAAGGAGCCATCGTTGCCTGTATTCCGTGCGCTGTAAGCGAGTCCTGCAAATTTTGTTGTTCAGAAAGCGGCGCAATTACATTGGAAACAGGATAACTACAGCTGTTATCCGTAGTTTTTTTGCAGCTTTCCATTGCAAATAATGAAATGCCCAGAAAGGAAAGAAAGAAGAATTTTTTCATGAAACAGAGTTTGATTTTTTGCAAATAAAGAGCATAAAAATCACTAAAGTGCTGCATCCTCCTTTCGTTGTTTAAATTTTAACTCTTCATAAATCTGCTCATTTCTGTCATATTTAAATTGCATGCTGAAAAGCGTATAAAAAACAGCAATGGCTATCACTCCAATGATAATGGTTGTGATTAGGGAGGGCGAAATGTAGACCATGTTTTTGTACCAATCGTGGAAGATAACGGCAAGAAGAATGGGCAAAGCGAAAATAAGCCCCCACGGAGAACCATACAATAATTTCCTGAATATTTTTTTATCTTTCTCCCGATTTTTTTCCCAGTATAATATGAATGACCTTTCGTCTTGAGTAAGCATACTGCAAAGGTACAGCCTAAAAAGAAAACAAGGAGCTACCAAGTGCATTTTTTTGGAATTCGGTCAATAAAATGTACGTTTGCCTGATAAACGAATCATTTGTGAAAATCGAGCAAGTATTAGTACATTACTTATTAAAAACCAAACAGCTAACTCTACAGGGCATCGGCATTTTCCATTTGGATGCATCTGTTCCCACTTCCGCAGATCCCGATAAACCTGTTATTATCCCTGACAACGCGATCACCTTTCAATATGATTCACGGGCTAAAGAGGATGAAGGGCTGGTAGATTTTATCGTGGAGCATACCAAAAAAATAAAACCGTTGGCGGCATCTGACCTCGATTCTTACTTGTCTTTGGGCCGGCAATTTTTAAATATTGGTAACCCGCTGGTCCTGCCAGGTATTGGCACTCTCGATAAATTAAATTCAGGGGTTTTATTTTTTAAACCCGGATTATTAATTGCAGAAAAATTAGGACCTAATAAAATTAAAAACGAAGAGGATCGAATCATATCTACCGAAGAAGAAGATTTATTCAACGATTACCAGAAAGATAGAAAATCGAAAAATGGAGGAAAAAGCCTCCTAATCGTTCTTATGATAATTATTCTTGGTATTATCGGCTGGGCAGTTTGGCACTATGCATTAAGTCCTAAAAATGAATCAAATAATGTTACTTCAACTGATCAAATAGTTCCTGTAAAAGATTCCTCCTTCAAGGCAGATTCGCAAATAATTGCCCATTCACAAACGGATGTAGTTAACAAACAAAACAAAGGAGATAGTGTACATTTTAATATTGTGGTGAACGAATATTATACTCCTGCTGCTGCAGAAAAAAGATTGGAGAAATTAAAAAACTACCATAGAAATGTCATTATGTACACAAATGACTCTGTGATCTATAAGATCGCAGAGCCATTTATGTTACCTCTTTCAGATACAACAAGGATTCTTGATTCTTTTAAAAGATACTACGCCAAAAGATATGTGGAAATAAAATAGATAAATTCTATCTAATTAAGGATTTTCAACTGTTTTATCCTGGGCAAGTTCTGCATCATCGGGAGTTGATGCCAAATCACGATCTATAGAATACAGGCTTTCTCCAGAAGCTTTTTCAGCACCTGCAATTTTCAATTTATCCAGCATACCCATTATTAAAGTTTCTTCTTCAGTTTGCTCTTTTACAAACCATTGCAAAAAGTTCCAAGTAGCCCAATCAGCTTCATCAAAGCTTTGCTTTACTATTTTATAAATGGACTCAGTATTTCCCACCTCCTGTTTGAACGTCTTTTCAAAACAATCGTAAACGCTTACAGGTTTTGGGCCGGGATCAGGAATAGGCTGAATATCTACTGTTGAGCCACGTTCAAGAATGTATTCCAGGAATTTCATCATGTGGTTCCTTTCTTCATTGGCATGACGAAATAAAAAATTGCCAACGCCCGCGTAGCCCTTGGCTGTTGCCCAGCTTGCATAAGATAAATAAATTTGAGAGGCATGTGCTTCTTTGGTCATTTGTGCATTCAGCACTTTACATAGAGATTCACTCAACCGATTTGTATTCATTTTGTTTAAATATTAATTAAAAAATAATTTACAAATTACTAATAAAAGCATCTGCACAAAAAAGGCTCCAAAATTTTTTGGAATAGAAAAGTAATCAAAAAATCAAAAGTGAAGAGGAGAAATCTTCACTAAAAAAAGTAGGTGTTGAGAAAAAAAATGTTTTTTCCGAATCTATTTATTCAGGAAATATAAGAATAAAAGGCCTAGAATCTCAAAAAGGGTAACAAGGATAATTCCACGGTAAGCCATTCTTTCTTCGCTGGTTTCTTTCATTTTATTTTTTTTAACTTATGTATGATGCAAAAATAAAACTATATTTTTTAAAACAAAAAGGAAATACCAATATCTCTATTTTTTCTTTTTAAAAATGTTGGAAAGATAATTCCCCGCCTTGTTGACAACCTGTACTTTATCGGCAATCGCTTCTAATAAATTTTCAGGAGCCGCTTCTTTCTCAGCGAGCAGGTTATCTTCCATCTGTTGATGCGGATAGATGATCATGTAATTATAGCGTGTAAAATATTTAAATAAATAGTAAGGGATTTTTTCCAGGTTTTCCTGGTGAGAAATATGACCATACCTCGAAGAGATAATCACAAAAAAATCATTGGGTTTTAATTCCCCGGTCATTACTAAAAAATCCTGCCAGTCGTTGAATGAATTATAAGTAATGACAACTGGCTCCAATAAATTACTATTTACTTTTTTTATTTCTTCTATACTGAAATCATTTGCAAAAAAATGAACAGGCATTCCGCCAGTGTTTGCAATACGGGCAATTTTACCAAACCAATGCAGAAAACCCGGCTCCAGCTCCGCGTTTGAAGGAACGGCAACCACCATTCTTTTTAAAGTATTGAAAGGTTGTACAGATTTATAGGCAAAAAGACAATTATCTGATTTGCTTAAAATACTTTCTGTAAGTGGAAATTCCGCCTTATTTCCTTCTTTACTGACACCGATTAATATATCCGATATTTTTTGTTCCTTAATCGTATAAATAATTCCATTGCTTACGTTCATATCAAAACGTATGAGAGGAATAATAGCATTTTCGCTGGAAGCGGCTTGTTTCGCCGCGTTGTCCATTAGCTTTTTTGCTTTTACCTGGGAAGTTTCTGTTTGAGTATCATCGCAAATAACATTGACAACGTAAACAGGAATATTACTTTTTTTAGGTTTTAGCATCAATCCAAAATCAATTAATTCAGGTACATTATCGGAGTAACTTAGAGAGATCAGGATCTTTTCTCCTGAGTCTCCAGGCTCCTCGGATGCTTCCGCATCTTTCAGTGCAAGATTGTAGGAGGCTTTTTCCACCACAAAAGAACTGATGGTGCAACTGATCAGGATCAACAAAATGGTTCCGTTTAAAATATCTTCGTCAAGCAAACGAATAGGAACACCATTTGGCGTTTCGCCAATAATAATGTTGTATCCTACCAATACAATGGCCAATGTAGCCGCTGCGCGTGATGTGCTCAGACCAAAGATCATTTTGCCTTCGTCTGGCGATAATTTGAAACTTTTTTCGGTGATCCACGCAGCAACATATTTGGTAGCAATCGCTACGGCTGCTATTACTCCCACTACTTTTAAGGCGCCCCATCCGTGAAAGAGAACGCTAAAATTTACCAACATTCCTACACCAATCAGGAAAAATGGAATGAATAGTGCATTGCCTACAAAATTGATGCGGTTCATAAGCGGCGAGGAATGAGGCACAAATTTGTTAAGAACAAGACCTGCAAAGAAAGCGCCTATGATCGCTTCTACACCAGCCGCCTCGGCTAAAAAGGAAGCCAGAAAAACAATCGCCAAAACAAAAATGTATTGAGAAACGCTGTCCTGGTTTTTCTTAAAAAACCATTGAATAATTAAAGGAAAAAGAAAAAATACAACGCCGGCGAATATCAAAGAAGATAAGCCAAGGGTAACCCAATATCCTGTAGATATTTCTCCTTTGGTCATGCCTACAACGACTGCTAAAATCAGCAAAGCAAGTACATCGGTTATCAATGTGCCCCCGATGGTTAATGCGACTGCCCTGTTTTGCGCGACTCCATATTTACTCACTATCGGGTAAGAAACGAGCGTATGTGTCGAAAACATAGCAGCCAATAATGTAGAAGGAAGTATATCGTAACCAAGAATATAATAGCTTGCCAATGAGCCAAAAATAAAAGGCAATAAAAAAGTAATTAACCCGAAAAAAACAATTCTTAATTTATTTTTTTTGAATTCTTTGAGGTCAATTTCCAGGCCTGCGAGAAACATGATGTACAATAAACCGACTGTGCCAAAAAGAACAATGCTGCTATCACGACGCAATAAATTCAACCCATAAGGACCTACAAGTACTCCGGCAAGAATAAGCCCGATAATATGGGGTACTTTTATTTTTTTTAATATAATAGGAACGAAAAGAATAATAAATAAAACCAATGAAAAAATAATCACCGGGTTATTCAAAGGCAACGAAAAATCTAAATCTGTTAATAGGATCATACACGCTCTTAAAGGATTATAAATGTAGTTGCACTATTGTTTTTTCAGTTTCAGAGAATATAAAATATGGCAACCACTCGCCTGGATAATTTCACGTTCCCCTTCCATTTCTTTGTCCTTAGTTTGGGTCAAACGAACATTAATTTTCGCAGTTTCGGTGGAATCGCGCTGAACCGAAAGTTTCAGGAGATTTCCAAAATAAGAACCGGTATAAATCCTCACCAACTGATTATTGCTCATCGCGCTGGCAATCACCGTATTGTCCTGGAAACTAAATTCCCATTGTTCATTTTTAACGTCACCTACTGCAGACCCAGGACAATTGGTTTCTGTGCATTGCATTTGCACCGTCCACGTTCCCAGGATCTTATTATGCTCCAATGTCAAACTATCTTTTACCGCGCTGGTTGTACTATCTATCCTCTTTTCCCTGTCGTTCAATTGCTGTTCTTTTGCTGCGAGCGACTGTTCCTGCAGGTTTAATTCCTGCTCTTTTTGATTTAATTCATTCGTTTTCCTGTCTATCTCCATTTCCCTTTGACGCAGGCCGCAACTGTTGAAAGAAATCACACAGAATAATAATAAGATCCATTTCATATTTCAAGAATTTGACAATTTTGGAAGATAGAATATTTTATCCAAAAAACCCTTAGATATACAATTGAAAAATAAAGATTGGTGATGAAATAAAACAGGTAAACAGATCGGAATTTTCTATTGATTACTGCAATAAAAGAAAACAGGAATTACTGATATTTATTCGTTTACTGTAAATATTTTGATTAAAGATTAAAAACTGATTTTTGTTTTAAATCATTTCTTTAATTCTGCAAAACAGCCTGGTTTAGTATTGTAGGATTTTCAAACTCTTTAATTACCTCTTCCACAGTCTTTTTGCAATTAAAAAAACCGGTGATTTTTCTGATAACACCTTCAACTAAAGAATCGGGGCAGCTCGCCCCGCTGGTAATTAGAATTTTAACCGGTTTCTTTTCAGGCAAATATGAAAGTGTAGTTACTTCTTCTTTCCGGTGTATCTTATAATGACTGATTTCTTTGGAAGAAACGATCTTATCCTGCGAACTGATAAAATAGGTAGGCAGCTTTACTTCACATAGTTCTACCAAATGAGAAGTGTTTGAACTATTATAACCACCCAAAACTATAGCCAGGTCAGCCTGAATATCTATTAAGGCATAAACGGCTCCCTGGTTATCGTTGGTCGCGTAGCAAAGTGTATCGCGGGTATCAGCAAAGCGCTCTGTGATTTGCGATTCAGTTAATTGATATTTTTCTATCATTACGCCTTTCAAATAATCTGCAATAGCTTGTGTATCACTTGCCAGCATGGTGGTCTGATTTACAACACCGATCCTGGCTAGATGTTTCTCAATTTTAAAACCTTCTGAATATTGACCGGCAAATTCTGAATAAAAACTTTCCGGATCTTTTTTATTTAAGATATAAGAAGCCAGGTGGATTGCTTCTTCCATATCCTTTACCACAACTGTTGGTGAATGAACGGAACTGTGGCTAAATGTGGCGCGTGTTTCTTCATGTTGCGGCTTTCCATGCACAACTACTGTATAATCTTTTTCAGCAATAGCCTTTGCCCGGTTCCATACTTTTTCTACAAAAGGACAAGTTGTATTGTATTGTTCAATTTCCACACCGGCAGCCATCAATTTTTGTTCAATTTGAAGAGTGGTTCCAAACGCCGGAACGATTACAATATCACCGGCTTTCAATTTTTCAAAAGGAATTATCGTAGCACCTTTTGTATCCATTAAAAATTCTACTCCCCTGCTTTTCAAATCCAGGTTCACTTGCGGATTATGGATCATCTCACTTAACAAATAAATTTTCTTTCCTGGATTTTCTTCTATTGTTCTAAAAGAAATCTCTATGGCGTTTTCCACACCATAGCAAAATCCAAAATGTCTTGCAAGAAATATTTGTACATCACCAAAATCAAGAAGGCTGGGTGTATAGTCTTTCTTAAGCTTATCCTCCAGCTTTCTCCGGTTTTTTATCGCAGTGATCAAGGGACTTCTATAGATAACAGGTACATTAAAATCTTTCATCGGTTAAATTCATTATTTTTATTAGCGGACCGGAAATGACTGCATTCGCTCTTTTCATAAAATAGTTAAAAATTTTTAATTCTAAATAAAAAGAGAAAACGTTCATCTTATTCTGTCTTCATTTTGCCACACATATGGTTGTCCGGCGATTTCCTTTTGTTCAATTAATTTCCAAAGTTACAAAGTACATCCGAAGCAAACGAGACGAGAAAATAATAATCCTTAATTTTAATTTTTTTAACTAAAATAATTATGGCCTCAAAAAAAATTAAGCAACCACATCCAAAATGGAGTTATTCTACCAATATATATGAAGTGAATACCCGGCAATATACGCCGGAAGGAACTTTTAAAGCCTTTGCAAAACATCTTCCGCGCCTAAAAGATATGGGCGTACAGGTTTTATGGTTTATGCCCGTAACTCCCATAAGCGAAAAAGGACGGCTTGGCACACTTGGCAGTTATTATGCTGCTCAGGATTACCGGGCCATAAATCCGGAATTTGGGACTGCAGCCGATTTTAAAGAACTGGTAGATGAGGCCCACGAAATGAATTTCAAGGTGATTATTGATATCGTAGCCGACCATACCGGCAACGATCATCAATGGCTAACAAATCATCCGGAATATTATGTTCATGACGATAATAACAATATTAGTCATCCTCACGGCTGGGCAGATGTTTCCGAATTGGATTATTCAGTGCATGAAGTGTGGAAGGAAATGGTTGAAGTTTTAAGATT
>JBDTJV010000465.1:0-5337 GCA_039935675.1 Ginsengibacter sp.
GCTCCAGGGCTTCCCATACCAAAATTAATAATAGATATATCACCTGACGTTGCGCATTCCATCGACTTATCCAGGCCTACCACATTTACATTATGGATATGCGCAAACATTTTTACATAATTAGAAAAATTCGTGAGCAAAATATATCCACCAAAATTGCTCAGCTTCTCGCCGGTGTATCGTGGAAGCCAGTTATTTACTATTTCTTTTTTTGTCTTCATATTAATTCGAGATGCCTTCTATATTTTTATGGTTTTAGATAAAAATACGATTTTACATTTTACATTGCGCATAATATATAATTGCAAACTCTAATCTCCATTTTTTGGGAAAGGATCAAAAATGATAAAAATCGATTTTCCGGATGAGCGGCCTAAATTAAGGCAAACAAAAAAAATCAAAGAAATTTTTGATATGGTGAGGAAAAAATGGCTGGTCTTGACTCCCGAAGAATGGGTAAGACAAAATATTTTATTGTTCATTTTAGTAAAGATGAATTATCCTGCATCTTTGATTGCGATAGAAAAGGAAATCAAACTTGGAGAGTTAAAAAAGCGATGCGACATCGTAGTTTATTCCAACAATGCAGAACCGTGGATGATTATCGAATGCAAAGAAATGAATGTTTCGCTTGCTCAAAAAACGATGGAACAAATTCTTCGATATCATATTACTTTGCCGGCTAAATACCTGGTGATCACTAATGGAAGTTTCTGTTATGGTTTCGAAAAGAACGATAATGAATTTTTAGAAATTGATTGGTTCCCCAAATATCCACCCCAATAAGTATCACTATTTTTTTTCTAAAAACCTTAAAAGAATCCTCTAACAAAAATGCTTCAATTTTAATTGAATTGGTTTAACTTGCTAACCTTATTAGTAAAAAAATTCTTTAAGTGTTATATGCAATTGTCGATATAGAGACTACCGGTGGATATGCCGCAGCCAATGGAATTACAGAAATTGCCGTTTTTATTTCGGACGGAAAAAGGATTGTCAATGAATTTCATACTCTTTTAAATCCACATTATCCAATTCCTTCCTTTATTGAATCATTGACAGGTATTAGCAATGAAATGGTAAAATATGAAAAAGATTTTCGCCAGGTTGCATCTGAACTTTTTGAATTGCTGAGCGACAAAGTATTTGTAGCCCATAATGTAAATTTTGATTATTCATTTGTCAAACATCATTTACTGCAATGTGGTTACTTTTTAAATTGTAAAAAATTATGCACGGTGAGGCTTGCAAGGCAGATAATTCCTGGCCTAAGAGGATATGGGCTGGATAAGATTTGCAAACATACCGGTATTGAAATTGCTTCCCGTCATCGTGCTGCGGGCGATGCTGAAGCCACTTCAAAGCTTTTCCACCTCTTATTAGAAAAAGATGGCAATGGCTGTTTAGAAAAGATGTTGAAAGCAAACAGCAAAGAACAATTTTTGCCTCCAAATGTTTCAACAGAAGAAATAAAGAAAGTGCCTGCTCAACCCGGGGTTTATTATTTTTATGATAAGAAGGGGAAAGCCATTTATGTCGGAAAAGCGAAAAATTTAAGCAAGAGAGTCAACAGCCATTTTTCTAATAATAAGCCCAATAAACAAAAGCAGGAATTCTTAAAAAAGATTTACCATATTTCGTGGAATGTAACTGCAACAGAATTGATGGCGTTTATCCTGGAAAGTGTGGAGATTAAAAAATTGTGGCCCGAACAAAACCGTAGCCAGAAGAGGTTTGAGCAAACTTTTGGACTATATTCTTTTGAAGATAATAATGGTTATTTGAGATTATGCATTGAAAAAAAGAGAAGAAATTTAAAAGCATTATACTCTTTTAATTTGCTGACAGAAGGTTATTCTTTATTAAAAAAACTCGTGGATGAATTTTCACTTTGTCCCAAACTTTGTTTTCTCCAATCGCCAAACATTTCGTGTCAATCCTTCCTGGTAAAAAAATGCAAAGGGGCATGTGAGCAAAAAGAATCTGTAGAGGAATATAATACCCGGGTTTTGAAATGTATTCAATTTCTCGCGACCGAATTGCCAACTTTTGCGCTTTTGGATTGCGGGTTAAAAACAGATGAACAAAGTTGTATTTTAATAGAGAAAGGAAAATTTTATGGGATGGGATATTTATCTCCTGAGATCCAGGTAAATCAAATTGAAAATTTAAAAAATTACCTGACGCCTTATGTTGAAAATGATTATATCAAAGGATTGATTTATCATTATGCCGAAAAATTTCCTTCTAAAAAAGTAATGTTGAAATGTGTAGAATGAAACTAAAGTCAGTTAACCTTTTTGGTTAGAAGAAAGAGAATTATAAGCAACTTTAAATACTGGTTAATTTATGCAATAACTTTTTAAATTCTTTTCTTGGAATGAATTCTGCGCCAAGGCTTTCAAGATGCCGGGTATGAATCTGGCAATCAATCAATTCAATTCCATTTTTTTGTAAAAGATTTACCCAATTAATAAATGCAAATTTGCTGGCGTTACTTTCGTTGGCGAACATACTTTCACCAAAAAATACTTTTCCGATTAATACACCGTAAAGGCCTCCAACAAGCTCGTTTTTTTGCCAGGCTTCTGCGCTATGGGCAAAACCCTTTTGAAATAAATTAGTGTAAGCCAATTCAATGTCATCTGAGATCCATGTTCCTTCTCCAGGCGTCCTTTTTGCCTTTCTGCAATTTTGTATTACTACCGGGAATGCTTTGTCAATAGTAAATGAGAAAAGATTTTTGTTGAAAACATTTCTCATGCTATGAGTTATTTTTATTTTTTCAGGAAAAAGTACAAAACGTGGATCCGGAGAAAACCATTGAATAGTTTCGCCCGGATCATACCAGGGGAAAATTCCTTTTTTGTAAGCGTTTATTAAGGTGCCAAATGAAAGATTTCCACCGATAGCGATAAGACCATTTTCATTTACCGAAAGTGTATCCGGAAAATCATAAATGGCTTCATCATCCAATGATAATTAATTTAAGAAAATGAAATGATTATCTTTCTGAGAGTTCTTCTACTGTAGCGCCAATTCCTCTTTCTGTAATCGCATCACACATGGGTTTCAACGAATTGTAAGTTCCTTCTTTCACGGCATATTTGCCTTTAGTATGAATGATCATAGCAGACTGCTCGGCCTGCTCCGGAGTATGTCCGCACACTTCGATCAAGGTATCAATCACCCATTGAAAGGTGTTTACTTCATCATTCCACACGATAAGTTTACAACTGTTACCACTGTCAACCAGGGTATCTGACTGTTCAGACTCAATCTGTAATGGTGCTGTTGTATTCATAATTATTCGATTGCAAAATTACAATTTTCTGGATTTAAATTCCCATATTTTGACGATGACAATTTTCGGGAGCAAAGTATAAAATGTGTCTTGCTCAATATTTTACCAACTTATTCACAAATATTCTTCATCGAAAAACAGTCGCATTTTTATCCCAGGCTCGAATTATTTAATCTTAAAAAATATCCATAGATGGTTCAGCTTATTATCCTGATTTGTGTTTTATAACTATTATGGATACACGAAAATTGTTTGTCTTCATTTTTTCCGCTGACAGTTTATTTTTCTATTAACATTTGTTCGTTAAACGAAATGAAAAAATAAATCTCTTATTGGGGTAAAAAATTTTTTAAAAACAAAAATTACAGTCATGAAAAAGATAATTACTTTGGTACTTTGTACCGGTATTTTAAGCGCAAGCTACGCACAATCAGGTTACCAGCAGGATAGTCGCCATGATAATAATTACTCAGCGTATAACTATCATAATGGTAATGGTTACGGACATTATACTTCTTACTGGGATCAAAAACGATTTGAGGTAGAAAGGATCAATCATCATTATGAAAATGCAATAGCGGAAATAAGTAATAACTCCTACATGGGCAGGAGACAAAAAAGAAGGGCCATACGCGATCTTCAAATGGAAAGAGAAAGTAAAATCAGTATGGTCAGTGAAAAATACCATGGTTATGACAGAAGATAACCATTCACAATGACAGAAGAAAAAAACCGCAATTAAAAATTATTTGCGGTTTTTTTTATATTGAATAATCAAATTTCTAGAATTTTGCCTAATTGGAAATCAGCTAAAAAAACTCGTTTACTGTTCTTATTATTTTTTATAATTTCGGATCTTTCATTAATGCATCCATTCTTTCCCTTGATTTATTAAAGATCTTCAATCCATTTTTAATTCCTTTTCTTTTCTCCTTTCTTTCATCTTCTGGCAACTTATGCATCTCCTGGCATTCTACAGAGCAGCAACTGTCGAACTTTTCAGCACAGGTGCTGCATTGAATAAAAAGCAAATGGCACGCTTCATTGGCGCAATTCGTATGCGTATCGCACACAGCGCCACATTGGTGGCAATGACTGATTATTTCATTGCCTATCTTTTCTCCCAGCCTGTTATCAAACACAAAATTCTTTCCCAAAAATTTATTAGGCAGATTTTCTTCTTTCACTTTATTGGCATAATTAATAATGCCTCCTTCAAGATGATAGACATTTTTAAATCCGTTCATTAGCATGTATGCACTTGCTTTTTCGCATCGAATGCCGCCAGTACAATACATGATAATGTTTTTGTCTTTTTTATCATTAAGCATATCAACAGCCATCGGCAATTGACTTCTGAAAGTATCAGAGGGCACTTCTATTGCATTTTGAAAATGGCCAACTTCATATTCATAATGATTCCGCATATCTACAACGATGGTTTGTGGATCGTTGGTTAGTTCGTTGAAGGAATCAGCATCAACATATTTACCTTTTCTGCTCATGTCAAAATTCGGATCGTTGATGCCATCAGCAACAATCTTTTTCCGTACTTTAATTTTTAATACCCAAAAACTTTTACCATCATCATCCACTGCTATATTCAGACGAATACCTTGAAGGAAGGAGATAGAATTTATAAGTTGCTTAAACTTTTCAAAATTTGAATCCGGTATACTTAGTTGCGCATTGATGCCTTCGTTAGCAATATAAATACGTCCAAAAACTTTCAGGTCATTGAGATTTTTATAAAATTCATCTCTAAATAATTCGGGATTTTCAATATTTGCATATTTGTAAAAAGAAATGGTAATCCGGGATTCTTTTTCTTCAAATAAAAGTTTTTTGAGTTCCTTTTGAGAAACCCTGTTGTGCAATAAAGCCATAATATAGATTTTTTTTTCCTGTTTTTCATACTCGACTTCATCCTCCTATTCCGCATTATAACAGTATTTAAAACTACCTGCAAAGATAAAACACGGAAGGCTATTTTTAAAATAGGTATGAGTTTTGCTTGGCATGGAATCAACAAT
>JBDTJV010000466.1:0-2598 GCA_039935675.1 Ginsengibacter sp.
CACCCGAAGGGCCGGAATTTCCGTATAAATTCCTGGACGAAAAGAGCGCATCTGTTAGATTTTTATAGGGTTGTTTACTTTGAGCAAACAATCCCATAGGAAGAATAAAAATAAAGCAAAGAGAAAATGCTTTTTTAAGAACTAATTTATGCATAAATAAAATTTTAAAAAACCAGATAAATGTATATAATCTTTTAAATGAGAGACTAATTTTTTTGTCCAAATGAATGAATTTGATTTGAAAAAATATTTCTTCAAATCAAAAAAAGTCTTTTTTGTTTGTTTACTGAATACCATTTCACTGTGAACCAATACAATAGAGGAATGCATTTTCATTTTCTGAAAAATATTTTAAAAACATATATAAATACTTGTTTATCTCAAATAATTTATTTTACTTTAGGAACTCAAAAACCCAAAGATATTTTATGAGAACATTTTTTACCTTTTTAATTATTGCCTTTTTTCCCGTTTCTTCTTTTTGCCAGCAAAAAATTTTTATAAAACCTGACGGAATTAACGGAGAATCCAAAGATAAAATCCATGCTAACTGGATCGATGCTACAGCGTATTCGGGAGGAGGAAGTAGTGTATCAAGTATCGGCACCGGGGGCTCGGGCGCAGGAGCAGGAAAACCCACGACCACCGACTTTACTTTTTCAATTTGCCTGGATGCCTCTGTTAATCCATTGAGAGCGGATATGTATTCCGGAAAGAGAATCCCGAATGTAAATATTGAATTCAGTACCGGCTCCGCGCAGGAAGTGGTATTTTATAAGATTCTTTTGCAAAATGTTTTGATAACTAATATATCAGAAGGTGGCAACACGAGTCAATCCAGAAATAATGTGAATGTTTCTTTTGCCCCGGCCCAATTTACTTATACTTATTATACGATTGACCAAACAGGAAAGCAAGGATCATCCAATGTTTTCAAATGGAATGTAACAACTAACTCCACGTTCTGATTTTTTAACTTTCCTGCGCAGGAAATAATGTCTTATTTCTCTTCCGATGTATAAGTTTAGTTTAATCATATTGTTGTTGTTTGTTTTTTTTGCAACAGGTTTTTCACAAACGGTTCCACCCCCTGTGCAGCTTATTAATACTGCTAATTTCGTTGCATTGAATTCGATAAAGCCACTTAATGTAGCTACAGTAAATGCACAATTGAAAATAATGGATAACCAGGCGTGTGCCTCCTGTTTGTCCGGATGTGGCGCGCTACCGGTTACGTTGATATCCTTTGATGGAAAAAGGGTTAATAATAATACGGTCATCTTAAATTGGAAAACAGCCAATGAATTCAACAGCAAAGGTTTTGAATTGGAACGTTCATTAGGGAATGCAGGCCTATTTAATGAAGTGGCTTTTATTCCCTCCAAAGGAGGGAATTCGCTTATCAGAAAATATGATTTTCCCGATTTTAATGATTACCAGGGTGACTCATATTACCGCTTAACACAAACTGATTTTGATGGAAAAATGACGTATTCCAAAGTAGTGGTTGTTGGAGGATTTGAAACAGATCCCTCAATGATTTTATATCCAAATCCTGTATCCTCCAATCTGGTAGTTACTATTTATTTTCCTCAAAATGAATCTGCAAAATTAATGCTGCTGGATGCAACTCAAAAAGTAATTGTTGCAAAAAATCTTTCTTTAGCAAAAGGATCAAACCTCGTAAACCTATCGGTAAATTATCTGTCACCCGGAATTTATTTTATCAAAATACTTTGCAGTAATTACCAGGTTCTAAACGGTAAATTCATTAAGTTATAATCATATTTAATTTTCTAACCAATTCCTTTTTTTTGATGATGCAGGTTCAATGCTGCTAAAACTCTTTTCTGCTAAAAGTAAGAAACAACCTTATTTGTTCGTTTACTGTAAACCGAAGGAATTTTAAAAAAACAGGTTATCAAAAAATGACAATTCATGCCATCTTGTGCAATACGCCAACGTGGCATTAATGTTGGACACTACCGTTAAACTTTAAAAACTTTCCTACTTTGATGTTATTTTTGACAGATTGACAAGTGAAAAAATATGAATAAAAACTATTTTCTGAATGGGCCTGAAGATGAAATGGAATTTATGCCCATGATTCCAATGAATGAAGACAATGATACCAACGACGACCAGCTTATACCTGAAGAACTGCCATTACTGCCACTAAGAAATACCGTACTTTTCCCCGGGGTTGTTATTCCAATTACTGTTGGGCGCGATAAAAGTATTAAAGCCGTAAATGATGCTTACAAATCTGACAAATTGGTAGGCGTGGTGTCACAAAAAGACAGTTTGATAGAAGAGCCTGAAATTAATGATTTAGTAAAAATTGGGACTGTTGCAAAAATTTTGAAATTGATCAAAATGCCAGATGGCGGCACAACGGTTATTATACAAGGCAAAAAAAGATTTCAAATAAACGAGATCACATCTGAAGACCCTTACTTTAAAGCAAAGGTAACCGTACTGCAGGACGAGGAACAAAAAGAGGATAATGATTTCGATGCGATGGTTTCTTCTATTAAAGAGCTGGCTGGCCAAATAATTATGTTGTCGCCAAATATGCCCTCTGAAGCAACAATCATT
>JBDTJV010000467.1:0-3576 GCA_039935675.1 Ginsengibacter sp.
AATTGTCAAAAGAATAATACGCCAATAAACCAGTTTGGGTGGTGGGGTTAGGTAGTGAGGTATTCATATAAGCCCGGATTTGATCCTGTGTCCTCGCTACCTTCCAAATTCTTACTTCGTTTATATATCCTATAAAATTAGTTGTATAATTCTGACTTTGCAAATACCCGATTCTGGTATCCCATTGGTTTTGAAACAGATTTCCTGAAGCTGCTGCCTGGCTCATTAAGCATCCATTCCGATAGAATTTTAACGTGCTTCCATCATATACCATGGCTACATGATAGGTTGTGTTCAGCTTTATTTCCTCAATATCCGGCGTACCAAAAAAACCTTTATCGGTTGTGATATAACCATGGTTGGGTCTAAGTAAATAATTGATATCCGTTGGGTTATCATGTTTGGAAACTACATCTCCTTCATTGCCATTGCCAATTCCCTCAGTATAAGGTTGCGTTCTATTGATAACAGCTTCCACAGTTATCTGATTACCAGTTACATTTAATTTACCAATATCAACATAGGAAGGAACACTTGGAGTATTTAGCCAATTAGTACAATTTATTTGGGCAAAGCCAACATTTGTATAAATCAGAAGAAAAATAAAGAGTGTTCTTCTCATAAACTCTTATGGGGTCATTTTTAGGCCTCCAAAGTACAGCGAATTTTTAAAATTCACAAGTCCCAATATAATTAAACGGCGTTACTTTTTTCAATTCTTTTTTCAGCTTTGCAGAAATTTTTAAAGAATCAACAAAAGAATGGATATCTTTTTTACCAATTGAATTCTTGCCTCTTGTCAGCTCTTTTAAAGCTTCATATGGTTTTGGATAATTTTCCTTCCTTAAAATAGTTTGAATGGCTTCTGCTACCACCGCCCAGTTGTTGTCCAAATCTGCATGCAATTTCGGTTCATTCAAAATTAATTTGCCAAGACCTTTTTCAAGAGATAAAACTGAAAGTAAAGTGTGACCAACTGGTACTCCAATATTCCTGATAACAGTAGAATCAGTAAGATCTCTTTGCAAACGGGAAACGGGTAATTTAGCTGAAAGATGCTCCAGCAAAGCGTTGGCAAGTCCTAAATTGCCTTCTGCATTTTCAAAATCTATCGGATTTACTTTATGCGGCATGGCGCTGCTTCCAATTTCTCCCGCTTTTGTTTTTTGTTTAAAATAATCCATGCTGATGTAAGTCCAGATGTCTCTGCACAAATCAACCAGGATTGTATTTATCCTTTTTATAGCATCAAAATGAGCAGCCAATAAATCATAGTGCTCGATCTGTGTCGTGAATTGCTGGCGTTGCAAACCTAATTTTTCTTCGAGAAACTGATTGGCAAAATCAACCCATTTTATTTTCGGATATGCAACTACATGAGCATTAAAATTTCCCGTAGCACCACCAAATTTCCCGGTAAAAGGAATATAACTAAATTGCTGAATTTGATTTTCAATCCTTTCTACAAAAACCATTATCTCTTTTCCCAACATCGTCGGGGATGCAGGTTGTCCGTGAGTTCTGGCAAGCATCGGAATATTTTTCCATTCTGTTGCCAGGTCATGAAGCTTATGTTGCAGATTGATAATGGCTGGCAAATATTCATGTTCTACAGCATCCTTCCACATTAATGGAATTGCAGTATTATTAATATCCTGCGAGGTTAGTCCAAAATGAATCCATTCCTGCAAACTCTCTTCTTTTAATTCTTTTAATTTTTCTTTTAAGAAATATTCAACTGCCTTTACATCGTGGTTCGTAATTTTTTCTGTAGCTTTTATTGTCTCTGCATCTTCTATGGAAAAATTATTTTCAATATTTGTTAATTGTTTTTTTAAAGATGGACTTACTTTAAAAAACTTTTTTTCAGCTAAAAAAAGAAAATATTCTACCTCAACTTTCACACGATATTTTATCAAAGCAAATTCTGAAAAATATTGATCTAAGTGTTGCAATTGATTGCGATAACGTCCGTCAATAGGAGAAATGGCGGTGAGAGGTTGAAGTTGCATGTGTTATACTAATTTATTGTTTTAATTACGCATGTTGAAATATTTCGTAACAGTAAACGAACAAATATTCAATCTTTTTATTTTGACTTTAGCTTTTTCTTTTGCGCAGTAGACAAACAAATAACTGATTTTTTTATTTAGCATTACGCTTTATCAGTTATGCCTTCAGCTTTGAGCATTCTGTCCTAAATTTGCGGCAAAATTAAAGCAATCTGTGCAAAGAAAAGTAAGAGTGGGTGCGGTAAGTTACGTCAATACAAAACCGCTGATCTATGGAATTGAAAAGGGAATGATAAAAGAAGAAGCAGACCTAATAATCGATTATCCTTCCAAAATAGCGTCAATGTTACTGGAAGATGAAATTGATGTGGGCCTTGTGCCGGTGGCCGTTATCCCGGAAATGAAAGAATACCATATTATTTCTGATTATTGCATCGGGAGTGTGGGAAAAGTGGCCAGTGTTTGCCTTTTCAGCGAAGTTCCGCTGGATAAAATTGAAACTATTTTACTCGACTATCAAAGTCGCACTTCGGTAGCATTATTAAAGGTGTTGATAAGAGATTTTTGGAAAATAGAAGTTGCTTTTGAAAATACTTCTGGAAATTATCAAACAAAAATATCAGGAACTACAGCCGGGCTTGTGATCGGAGATCGGGCTTTACAGCAAAGAAAAATATCTCCGTTCATCTATGATCTGGGCGAAGAATGGGAAAAGTTTACCGGGCTTCCCTTTGTATTTGCTGCATGGATAAGCAATAAAAAGCTGGATGCTGATTTTATAAAACATTTTAATGAAGCCAATGCCTTTGGATTAAATAAAATTGATGAAGTAGTTAGTCAAAATCCTTACGACGTTTTTGATTTGCATCATTATTATACGGATTGTATTAGTTTCGAAATGGATGAAAAAAAGAAAAATGGATTGGAATCCTTTTTAAAGAAGATACCTGTGATGATTAAGAAAAATTAGAAGCCTTAAAAAAATTAAAATGAAATCTAACTTAACTTTAATTTCCAAAGATTTTAATCCGCAGATAACAGACCCTTCCTATTTATTAAGGAAGCGTCTGTTACAAAAATTGACACAAGTTATCCCGGAATTGTCCGGCTCTCTTATGGATTTTGGTTGTGGTTCAAAACCTTATAAATCTCTTTTTATTGTAACCGAATATATCGGAGTTGATTTTCAAGGCCAGGGCCACTCTCACGAAAATGAAGTTATAGATGTTTTTTACGATGGAAATACTTTGCCGTTTGAAAATAATAGATTTGACTCTATTTTTTCAAGTGAAGTATTTGAGCATGTTTTTAATCTTGAACACATGCTAAAAGAATTAAACCGGGTTTTAAAACCTGGAGGCAAAATGCTTATTACTTGTCCTTTCGCAATATGCGAACACGAAGCTCCCAATGATTTTGCAAGATATACATCCTTTGGTTTAACGGATTTACTAAAAAGAAATGGATTTAAGATTTTGCAATTTAATAAGGTAGGAACAGCATATGAAACCAGTAGACAAATATTTATCAGTTACTTTTATGACGGAATCCTTCGAAGATTAGT
>JBDTJV010000468.1:0-17462 GCA_039935675.1 Ginsengibacter sp.
TAATCTTGTGGGGGCTGGGATCATATTGGATGTTCAAAATTATGTTTAATGAATATACCTTCGAAAGGTTCTAAATTAAACAATTAATGAACAAAAATCGTCGAAAAAATATAAAAATGACTTAAAGGTTGGGATATGATCAGTGATAATATTGTCCTTGGGGAACTTTAAAAATAATTCCAGCTTTAAATTTTTTAAAATCTTCCGCTTCAGAAGAGTGATTACCAGTCCAGTTTTGATAAGCGGCCAGGTTTTGTGAAGCTCCAAAAATCCACTGATTATAAGCAGGAAAGATCCCGGCCTGGAGCAATTGCTCCTGCCAGTCGAAAAGGCGAAACGGAAATTTGGCCGCATAAGATTTATCCCATTCAAGTATGAAACGGGTTCTGATCATTGTAAGTGTTTCAGGATTTATCCCGCGAATTATCACATCATTTTGTTTATTCATGCATGAAAGAAAAGCGATTTCAAAGTCGTTTCTATCTTTGACATTTTTCAAAAGATCCGGTGTGGCAAAAAACCTTTTGTAGCTGTCTAACAAAATATCTTTTAACTCAGCCGTACGTGCTGTAAAAGATTCAATATTGAGAAAAATCTCGCCATATATAATGCACCACAAGTTGTCTTTTTTATAATAATAATACTTGGCCGCATTGTAATAATTAGATCCAAAAGAAGGGTCCATTTGTATTCCTTTTTCCCAAACTTTTATACTTTCCGGGTCGTGTGCAGCCAAAAGCATTTCGCCATAATCGTTGTAAAGACCTCCACTATTTGGGAAGTCTTTTATTGCTTTTTTATACAGCTTTTCCGCATCTTTCGGCTGGCCGAGTTTGCGGTAGATGGTGCCGGCAATCTGGTAGGCCTGGTCGTCGGCTGTATTGGTATTATCTATAAAAGGTTTGATCACATCCATCGCTTTTTGACTTTCATTTTGCAAAAAATAGCTAAGAGAAAGTTCTTTTGCAATCTGTAAATTTTGGGGTTCTTGCTGAAAGGCACGGGTGAGGATAAGCGTAGCATTTGCATAGTCCCCATGCTGCATAAATGTCCTTGCATTTTCCTGGAGTTTATCCACATCTTCCTGCTGCGCAAACAGCGAAAAAGCAAGACAACACAAAATAATTACAGAGAAAATTTTTTTCATCGCGTAAAGATAGAATACTTTGTCAGGTCAAATCTTTATAAAAACAAAAAATTATTATAACTATAGAAAAGCTAAATATTAATTTCTTTTATCGCTTAGGAAGAAATAAGATGTGTGAGAAGGCCATCTCTTAATTTTGGTTCAAACCAGGTACTTTTTGGCGGCATGATATTATTAGTATCTGCAATGTCGAATAATTGTTGAATGGTTACCGGGAAAAGGCTGAAAGCTACCTGCCATTCTCCGCTGTTTACCCTTTCTTCCAGGCCTTCCATACCGCGTATACCTCCAATAAAATCAATCCTGCTATCCGTTCTTTGGTCTTTTATTCCTAGTACAGGTTCGAGTAGATTATTTTGTAAAATAGTGATATCGAGAATACCAATTGGATCTGTAGAATAACTTCCTTCAAGGGCGCACAGCTCATACCATTTTTTGTTCAGATACATGCCGAACTGGTGTGGCTCAGCTGGTGAAAATGGTTTGGAAACTTTGCTGATAGAAAAATTTTTATTGATCTTATCCAAAAAATCATCTGCCGTCAATCCATTCAGATCTTTCACTACACGATTGTAGTCCATGATTTTTAATTGAGAAGCAGGGAACAAGGTTGAAAGAAAATAACCAGCTTCTTCATTATCAGCCAGGGTGAATTTTACCTCTGCAGCAGAAGCTACGCGGTGGTGGCCATCAGCGATATAGGTAGCTTCTACATCTGTTTTAAAAATTTCTGTGATCCTGTCGATTAGCTTTTCATCGCTTATTACCCAAACGCTATGCTCCACTTTATCCTCCGCTATAAAATTGTAGATAGGGCTTTTATCTTTTTTCCATTTTTCCATCAAATGGTTTAATTCATCGACATCTCTAAATGCCAGGAATACGTTGCCCGTTTGAGCACTGGTAGTTTTAATATGATTTACCCTGTCCTGTACTTTTTCTGGCCTTGTCAATTCATGTTTTTTGATCAAACCTTGTTCATAGTCTGCTACCGAGCTACAGCAAACAAGGCCTGTCTGACTTTTTCCATTCATCGTTAACTGATAAATGTAATAACAAGGTTTGCTCTCTGAAAAAAGAATAGGACGGCTGATAAATGCATCCAAATTTTCTTTTGCTTTTTGATATACCTGCTGGCTATGTACATCAATATTGGCAGGCAGATCAATTTCACTTCTTGTAATGTGAAGAAACGAATACGGATTTCCTTCTGCCTCTACTTTTGCTTCTTTTGTGCTCAGTACATCATAAGGACGTGAAGCAACTTGCCTGGCAAACTGGGGCTCGGGACGCAACGCTTTAAAAGGAGAAACAGATATCATGCTTTATAAACTTTTCAGCCAAAAAATTTTTTTGAGGTTTGCAAATATAGTTAATCAAAATCATTGAAAAGATTTTGCAATTTCATGAAAAGTTGATCGAAGGAATTGAGGTTGCTCATTGGAAAGAATAAATTATTTCTGAAAAAACAGAACGACAGTAAACAAACAAATAACCGTGAAAACTATTTTGTGAAAACAAAAAGGAAAGGAAGGTTTTACATATATTGATCTTTTGAAATCTTTTAAAAAATTAAATTACTTTTATCCAATTCATTGTTAAAATCCATATAAACCACACCTGCTACCCAAAAATAAATTGAGCAAATAATTATTATGAATAAAGTAATAACATAAAGCAAAAATTACATTCCTTTCTTTGACGTAACTCTTCCTCCATCGTCTCAGTCAACCAATTATCGGTTTGCGGTTGACAGTAATTGATCTTTAAATTTTTTATCAATTCATCTTCCAGGCAGAACCATTACTGGTTCCACCAAAGAAAATTTTTTTCATTTTGATATTGTAAGGAAAGGTAAGGCACATTTATTTACGGTAAATAAAATGAAGAGTTGCCGAAAGATTGCCCCTGAAATTTTAGAGAAATATTTGTTACTCTTTTATTGATAATTAATGCAATTTATTTACTTTGAATTGCAGTAAAAAAACAAATAGGTTGAAATTCTATTTTAATAAAAGTAGTTTTGTTTTTCATCTGCCAAATTATTTAGAGTGAAAAAAAATAACCTGTTTTTATTATTATTTCCAGTATTTTTTTCCTTTTTTATTTCTAATCCAATAAAAGCCCAGGCTCCGGAAAGGGAAGTGCCATCTTTGGTGTTTTATAAAAGCGCAAAGGGACCTAACTGGACAAGACAGCAATTGGATTCTTTTCTTATTTCCAAAAATAATAATCGTTATAAATTGATCAGCAGGGTAATCGGGACTGAACAAAAAGGTGATACCCTTTTTTATAAAATCAATTTAATATTGGATCCGGCGCCCGTTGATGCGAACAATAAAATTCTTGCTGGTCAACAACTTCCTGACTTTAATCTTTATGATATTAATGGAAATAAATTAAGCTCCGATCAGTTAAAAGGTAAACCGGTGGTAATTAATTTCTGGTTTACTGAGTGTGCCCCCTGCATACAGGAAATGCCTGCACTTAATGAAATAAGGCAGAAGTTTAAGGATTCAGATGTTGTTTTTCTTGCCATCACTTTTGACAAAAAATCTACAGTACAAAATTTTTTAAAAAGATATAATTTCGATTTCACTGCTGTTCCCGATGCTGTCGCTTATTGCGAAAACATGACAGGGATTTTTCCACTTACTTTATTTGTGGACAGAAGCGGAATTATAAAGATAGCCGATCATTATATGCCTTCGTATGACCTCAACAAAAAAGGGGGAAGCAATTTTGACATTTCCGGATTTATAAAAAATATAGAATCTCTTAAATGATTAAATATTTTAATCCAAATTTTTTTCTATCACTTAAATCCTGCAATTTAATCCCAGATGTTTGGTTGAATTTATAGTTTGGTAAATGTATAAATGATTGTTCCTGTGCTATCACCCGTATTTACAGTTGAAGTGGCAGTGAAACTGTTACTGCTTATTGCGCCTAAAGCAAGCCTATATCCATCTTCAACATTTTTTGCTTTCTGGCCATTTAATTTTTTAAATTGAAATTGAGCATCATTTCCTTTGCCATCTATGCTCCAGTTAATATTTTCTTTTGTTCCATTTAAAAGTGTAAATGAGCCATTTCCATTGCGAACGAGATCCCAGGTGCTTCCCTGGAATTCAGAATAAGGCGCTTCATCAAAAACGTTGGTTACCTTAAAACCATCAGGCATATTTACAGCGATATTAGTTATGCTCCATTTCCCCGCAAGATTAGTGTTGGTCGGTTTTAGATTAGTACTATTCTTGGATGCAGAACAGCTTACAATAAATACACTTAGCAATACAATCCTTGATACTTGAACTATTTTTTTCATAAACCTGCTGAATTTTTTTCCAGTAATGCATAAATCCTGCCAAAGACGATTCTGAATTACCAATAGAAAATCTATCATTTAAAAAGTAAAAATGCAATTGGGGAGAACGCCCTTGTTACCAGTAAACCAACAAATATTGCAGTTTCTTATTTTGATGAATTTATTCTAGCGGAATTCAATAGCCTTAACAGGTTGAATTTTCCGGATCAATAAAGAAGGAATAATCAGCATGCAAAAGCAAATGAGCAAAGTGGCAACATCTATGGCTGCAACCTGCCACCAGACTACATCGGCATGTGCTACTTTCATAAAATAGGCTTCTTCATCCAGCTTGATGAATCCTGTTGCCTGCTGCAAATAGCAAATGCCTAAACCGAGTAAAGTGCCGGCAATTACTCCCGTAAACGCTATAAACGTAGTATTATAAAGGAAGATTTTTTGTATTGTGCTGTTTTTAGCTCCGATGGCCTTCAACACACCGACCATCGTAGTTCTTTCCAGTACCAAAATGATTAAGCAGGTGATGAGGTTAACAACAGCCACAACCATCATAATTACCAGCAAAATGCTTTTGATACGGCCTTGTAAACTAAGCCAGTCAAAGAGATTAGGATTGATCTCCTGGATGGTTCTACTGTACCATCTCCCGGGCAATTTTTCTGAATCATATAAATAATTATTGACCTTGTCAATCTGTTTATAATCTTTTAAAAATAGTTCGTAACCACCTATTTCGTCCGGATCCCAATCATTTAGTCTTTGAATTAATTTGATATCGCCAATGCAAAAATTTTGATCGTATTCATCTATTCCTGTTTTAAAAATACCGGCAATCTTTAATTTTCTTGCGCGTTGAGAACCGTCGCTTTGAATAAATAAAATGATCACACTGTCTCCCACGGTTGCCTCCAGTTGATTGGCATTATATGCAGAAATATCAATGTCTTTGCTGTAGGCGCTGTCAGAAAATGAGACCCATTTACCCTTTTGTAAAAAAGATTGCAGGCGTTGAAAATCGAAGCTGCTGTCCACTCCTTTCATTAAAACACTTTCAATATCATCCTTGTAACGAATGATGGCTGATTTGGTGGCATACCTTGCCACATTCTTTATCTCTGGAATGCTTTTTAAAAATTGTTCGAGCGTATCATTTCTTATGATCGGTGCTTCTTCAGCAATATTTGCCTGGGCCATTACATTTTGCTGAACACGGATATGTCCCCAGAAACTAAATATCTTATTACTGATCACATTTTGAAAACCATTCACAAAGCTTAAAGCAACGATCATTACTGCAACGCTGATCATTGTAGCCGTTATCGCCAACCCAATGATGAATCGTGAAAATGATTTTTGCTTGTTGAATGCTATTCGGCCAGCTATAAATGAGGATACATTCAAAAGAACTATTTTTGATTTTTGTAAAACTAATTTTTTTTAAAAGATTAAAATGAAATCCGCAAAAGTTCTTTTTATTTATCTTTTCTTTTTTGCAGCAGCAAAGTTATCTGCCCAGATTCCGGATAGTGTTTATTTGCAAAATATACAGACGGTAAGGCTTTTTAATTCTTCCAGTCAACTGAGCCTTCCTATTATCAGTCTTAACGGAACCCAACAGCTTGAATTGCATTTTGACGACCTGGATGCGGATGTAAAATATTATTATTACACTTATCAATTATGTAACAGTGATTGGAAACCTGCAAATCTTGGACAGTTTGACTACATCAAAGGGTTTACTCAATCGAAAATTTCTGATTATCGATTTTCTTCTTTTTCACATACCAGGTATACCCATTACAGGGTTTTGTTACCGGATCAGAATATGTCCCTCACCAGGTCTGGAAATTACATTGTGAAAGTTTATTTGAACGGAGATACTTCCCAGGTTGTTTTTACCAAAAGATTTATGGTTGTTGATAACAAGGTAGGCATAGCTGCCCGGGTAACCCAACCATTATCGCCCACTTCATCTTACACACATCAAAGAATTGAATTTACAGTAGATGCGAAGGCGCTTCAATCCTTTAACGCGGGGCAACAGATAACGGTTACTGTGCTGCAAAATTATCGCTGGGATAATGCGCAAACAGATATCAAACCTACTTTTATCCGTGGCACTTCCATGGAATATAATTCTGAGAATACTGCTGTTTTTCCGGGAGGAAGAGAATGGCGCTGGCTTGATCTTCGTGATTTTCAATTGCAAAGTGATCGTGTGCTTACCGCGAATTATAATGCGAACTCAACCGATATATTTCTGAAGCCAGATATTTCTTTGAGTCAACAAAGATATGTTTACTACCAGGATCTGAACGGAAGGTATTCCGAAGAGGCGGTGCGTGGCATCAATCCTTTTTATGAAGCCGATTATGCTACGGTAAATTTTGCATTTATGCCACCTAACGGTGTTCCATACCCGGATAAAGACATTTATCTTTTTGGGCAATTAACCAATTATGATTTTATCGATAGCTTGAAAATGATTTTTGATCCTGTAAAAAAAGTATATCAAACGCATCTTTTTTTAAAGCAGGGCTATTATGATTACTCTTATATGGCAGTAGATAAAGCCAATCCAGCCATTCATAATGAGTTGGATGGAGATTATTATGAAACGGAAAACGCATACACGATCCTGGTTTATTACCGGCCGTTCATTGGCAGAGCTGATCAATTAATCGGTGTGTCGACAATTGATTCGAGAAATGATCAATCAGGCTTAGGTAATTGAGAAGTAAAAAATTAGTCCTGAAATTTATTTATTATGATCTTATTTTGCACCATCAAATTATGCTCATAACCAATAATTTTTTTTAACTAAATCCCAAATGATATCATGAAAAAATGTTTTCTTTATTCTGCAATTGTTCTTTTAGCAGGTATGGTTGCTTGTAATTCAGGTTCTTCAAATAAAGCTGCAAGTACTGACTCTACTACCGTTCAGACAGATACTTCACACACAATGAAAATGGAAACATTCTCTGCTCTTCCTGAAGTACCAGCTGATGCAAGTGTTTTTTTTAAGTCCCCGAAAAACGGGGAAACGGTTTCATCGCCGGTGAAAGTAGAAATGGGCGTTAAAGGCATGTCTGTTGATTCTGCTGGTGCTGTAAAACCAAAATCCGGCCATTTTCATATTTTGATTGATGCCGGAGATTCTATCGCTTCAGGAGTCGTAATTCCAAAAGACAGCGCCCATATCCATTATGGGAATGCACAAGAGAAAACATCTCTCGATTTGAAGCCTGGAAAACATACGCTGACTTTACAATTCGCAGATGGCGCTCATCGTTCATATGGTGGCAAGATGGCCAGTACTATTATTGTTGACGTAAAAAAATAAGAATTTAAATGCACAAAGCACAAATGAAAAGGTTTAATGGATCCCGGTAACATGATCCATTAAACCTTTTTTGTTTTTTTTATGGAGACGTCCTGTTGAATAATTTCCTTTAGCTCCTGCGCATTTTTAATAGCATTGCAACCGATGTCGTTATTGAAATAAACATAAACCTTTTTGGTTTTTTGGTAAGTGACTACTTTATTTACAAAATCATTTAAATATTCAGATGAATAAAGAGATCGGTATAGATGAGGTGCGCCGCGCATTCTATAGTAAAGCAAGGAATTGTTTCCTATGATTGTTTCCGGCAAACGGGGATGGCTCATGCCTGAAAAAGTAATATTATTTTTGCCAAGTGCATGATATGCCTCTTCGTTCCACCAGCTTACATGACGGAATTCGACTACGTTAGGAAATTTTGGATTAAGGTTTTCAATTATTTGATCCAGTCTTTCTTTGCTAAAATGAAATGACGGTGGAAACTGGAATAAAAAAGCACTTGCTTTTTCTTTTAATCCTTCAGTGATAGTTTCATAAAAATGTTGAATAATTTCTTCACATTCATTCAATTTTTTGTAATGAGTTATTAGCCTGGGCGCTTTTACAGAGAAACAAAAATTTGCCGGACTTCTCTGGTACCAACCTTTGAAAACAGATAGATCAGGAAAGCGATAAAACGTGACATTCAATTCAAGCGTGTCGAAATGTTGACAATAATATTCAAACCATAATCTTTGAGGAACTCCTTTTGGATAAAAAGTTTCTTTCAAATCCTTGTAATGAAATCCGGAGCATCCGATATGCCATTCGATTATATTCTTTGCCATTAAATTTTTAAATCTCAAATAATATGCCGTGTAAAAGCTGAACGCTGAACGCCAAAAGCGAAAGGCATAAAATAGAAAACCAAAATAGAAAACCAGAATAATTGTTCGTTTACTACTAATAAGTTAAGGATGTGTAATTAATTTACAAGGAAATTCTGATGCCCTTTTTTTGGGAAGGCGGGAGGTTAGTATTTTAATAATTTATCTATTACCATTGCGACTTTCATTTCATTAGGAAGCATTGCATTTTCCAAAATAATATTCATGGGAACAGCAGGAAGATTGAGTGCGCCTAAAACTTCGACAGGCGCATCCAAAAATTGAAAACATTCTTTTGAAATACGCCCAGCGAGGGCCTCTGCAAAAGAATTATTTTGTTGTTCTTCCGTAAGAACCAAACATTTGCCGTGTTTTTTTACTGTAGAAAAAATCAATTCTTCATCTAATGGGAATAATGTTCTGAGATCAATAATTTCAATTTGTCCCGGGAGTTTTTTTGCTGTTGCTTTTGCCCAATAAACTCCCATGCCGTATGTAATAATGCAACAGCTTACTCCTTTCTGAATTTTATCTTCATCCGCTTTCAAAACAATATTTCCTTTTCCTAAAGGCAAAACATAATCGCGGGAAGGTTCTGCCCGTTTTGCCTCTTCAGTGCCGGGAACTTTGCTCCAATAAAGGCCTTTATGTTCAAGCATAATGACAGGATTTGGATCAAAAAACGCGGCTTTCATTAAACCTTTCATATCAGCCGCATTGGAAGGATAAGCTATTTTTATTCCTTTGATCGAAAGTAATAAAGTTTCTATACTGCCGCTGTGGTACGGGCCACCACCACCGTACGCGCCGATTGGCACGCGAATAACCGTTTGTACAGGAAATTTCCCGTTACTCAGATAACAACTTTTGGCAACTTCTGTCGCCAGTTGATTAATACCCGGATAAATATAATCAGCAAACTGTACTTCCACTATAGGTTTCACGCCCGTTGCACACATCCCAACTGTTGAACCAATTATATAAGCTTCCTGGATGGCAGTATTAAAAACACGGTGATCGCCAAATTGCTCCGCAAGTGTTGCCGTTTCCCTGAAAACGCCACCCAATCTTCGTCCTACGTCTTGCCCATATAAGATGGCTTCCGGAAAATCTTCGAGAATTTCGCGGATAGCAAATAGCGCAGCATCTACCATTACTATTTTTTCTTTGCCTCCGGGAGTTCGCTCTCCTTTTTCTTCCGTAATTATTGTTGGCGCGAAAATGTGATCTTGGATTGTTGAAAAGTCCGGGTCAGGCGCTGATTTGGCACTTTCAAATTGTGAGGAAACAGCATCAGAAACAATTGCCTGGATTTCATCTAAATCTTTTTCCTGAAATCCAAGCTGCAATAAACGCTTTTTTAATTTTGGTAATGGATCCTCTTTCAGGTGCGTTTCCAGGTCTTCCTGTGAACGATAAAACTCTTTTCGGACACCACTTGTGTGATGATTCAATAATGGCACTTTTGCATGAACCAAAAAAGGTTCCTGATTATCTCTCACTTTGCTGAACACATTTTTCATCGCTTCATTGCTTTCAACAAAATCACTTCCATCAATGCTTATATGTTGCAGCCCTTTAAAACCCTTGGCAAATTCAGATGCGTTCATCGCTCGGGCTTCTTCAGAGGTTACACTTATTCCCCAATCATTATCCTGAACCAAATATATAATAGGAAGTTTTTTTAAAACTGCGACTTGTAAAGCTTCGCTCACTTCACCTTCTGTGAGGCTTGCATCGCCTAAAGAACATACCACAACTGCATTTTCATTGTTCGATCCTTTTTTATACAGAGGAGAATTTGTTTTTTGTAAATACTGTAATCCCTGCGCTATACCGGTTGAAGGAATGGCTTGCATTCCCGTAGCACTGCTTTGATGAATGATTGTTGGTTTATCACTTCCACGATAATTTGGATGAGCGTAATATTCTCTCCCACCTGTAAAAATATCATCTCCTTTTGCAAGAAGCTGCAACATCAATGTGTATGGAGTGAAGCCAAGGCCGAGCAATAAACTTTCATCACGGTAATAAGGACTTACATAATCGCAAGGCAAAAGTTGAAACGCAGTAGCCAATTGAATTGCTTCGTGGCCTCGTGAAGTAGAATGGACATATTTGCAGACAATGCGGTTAGCCTCATAAGTTTTGGCCATTGCGCCAGCCGTGCACATTAACCGATACGCATTTAAAAGGATTTCTTTTTCCATAAACATTAATTAGCTAATTTCATAATTAGCCAATTAGCTAATTAAAAACTTCTTCCACAAATCCGGTTTGAGAAGCAGTTGCAGCGCCTTTGAAAGATTCTCTTGGTTTTAATCCGAGTAGCTGAAACATAGCATTGTCCTGGTCAAAATCGGGATTAGGAGTTGTCAATAATTTTTCTCCGGAGAAAATGGAATTCGCTCCGGCCATAAAGCAAAGCGCTTGTTCTGCAACTGTCATTTCGGTGCGGCCGGCGCTTAATCTTACCATGGCCTTGGGCATAATAATTCTTGCTGTGGCAATCATGCGAATCATGTCCCAAATATCTACTTTTTGATTGCCTTCGAGGGGTGTTCCTTTTACTCTCACTAATGCATTGATAGGGACACTACCGGGATGAGAAGGCAATGTGGATAAGGTATGTAACATTCCAATCCTGTCACTATGAGATTCTCCCAAGCCAATAATACCACCACTGCATACACTAATGCCGGCTTTACGGACGTTTCCTAATGTTTTCAAACGATCGTTATAAGTTCTTGTGGTGATGATATCTGCGTAATGTTCTTCGGAAGTATCAACGTTGTGGTTATAGGCATATAAACCGGCAGCTTGTAGCTTTTCCGCCTGGCTTTCAGAAAGCATTCCCATCGTGCAGCAAACTTCCAGGCCTAATTCATTTACGCCTTTTACCATATCAAGAACCCTGTCAAAATCCCGGTTGTCTCTTACTTCACGCCATGCTGCACCCATACAAAACCTTGTAGATCCTGCATTTTTTGCTTTTTGAGCATAAGCCAGCACTTCTTCTTTCTTCATCAGCGCCTGCACATCTACGCCCGTATTGTATCTTGCAGCCTGCGGACAATAAGCGCAATCTTCCGGGCAACCTCCTGTTTTAATAGAAAGTAAAGTACATACCTGTACTTCCCCGGTTTCCTGGTATTCACGGTGAATAACAGACGCTTTATAAATCAACTCTAATAAAGGAGTGTTGTATATTTCTGAAATTTCTTCTTTG
Organism: Ginsengibacter sp.; assembly: GCA_039935675.1. Taxonomy (GTDB): domain Bacteria; phylum Bacteroidota; class Bacteroidia; order Chitinophagales; family Chitinophagaceae; genus Ginsengibacter. Next base: position 11,917 of record JBDTJV010000468.1, read on the forward strand.
GTCCAGTCGTTTCTTATTTGCATTTATAAAAAAGGATTTATAATGGTTAGACAATTTTCGATTTTTTGATTATGCTGTAAATCTTCAGAATATAAAGTTGAACAATCGTTTTGTAATGCGGAGGATACTATTAATGAATCATAATAAGAATACTGATATTTTTCACAAATTCCCAAGGCAGATTGAATTGTTAGAGAATTAATTGTTTTAACTGGAAGATAAAGTAATATTTGATCAATAATATTTTTAATCTCGATTAATGGAATTTTAAATCGTTTAATAAAAACATTAATTGATTCATTAATAACCTGCGTATTCCCAAATATTGCCAGATCAGATGAGAGGATTTTATGCGCAATTTTCTTTTTCCTTTCATCCTGCATGGTATGAGCATAAATCAAAATGTTACTATCAATGAAGTTTCTATCTTTCATTTGCTTCTTCTCTGTTGAACTTATAATCTTTAATCTTTACATCAGCAACTATAAAAGGTTGCTTCATTTTTTCTCTATTCATCGTAATATCTTCCATTCTGAGCGCAATAACTTCAATCTTTTTTCCAATAAAATTGTCAGGAATAATTAATTCTATTTTATTATTTTGAGGAACAACAATTTCTCTAATTGATTCCATAATCTTGAATTTTGAAAATCAAAAATAATCAATTTAAAGTAGGTATCAGCGCGAAAAAAATCGTTTTCTAATTTGTGCAATTAGTGCCTAAAAATTCGTGTTTTCATCTTTCATTTCAAAAATAACTCAGGTTTGTTTCTGGTGTAAATGCACAAACTGTTTCATAAATAAGCTGGATGGTACTTTCTATATCGTCCTTGCTAATCATTTCCACAGTCGTATGCATGTAGCGCAATGGAAGAGAAATCAATGCAGAAGGACAACCATCATTTGCGTAAGCAAAAGAATCCGTATCGGTTCCCGTACTGCGGCTTACCGCGGCCAACTGAAAAGGAATATTATTTTTGACAGCAACCTCTTCAATAAAATCTCTCAACTTATTGTGAACCGCTGGTCCATAAGTTAAAGAAGGCCCTTTTCCACAAACACATTCGCCTTCTTTATTTTTATTGATCATCGGTGTGGTTGAATCATGCGTTACATCTGTAATAATAGCTACATTGGGCTTTATTCTGCGGGCGATCATTTCGGCACCACGCAATCCAATTTCTTCCTGTACGGCATTTACAACATACAAACCAAAAGGAAGTTCTTTTTTGTTTTCCTTTATCAGGCGTGCAACTTCTGAGATCATAAAACCTCCAACTCGGTTGTCAAAAGCGCGGCCGATTAAATTGCCATAAGCGATCTCTTCGAAACCTTCTGTATAGGTTACTACAGCGCCTACATGAATCCCCAGATCTTCCACTTCTTTTTTATTTCTTGCTCCGCAATCCAGGAAAAGATTTTCAGGTTTCGGCTGTTGTTCTTTATCATCATTGCCATGTCGTGTGTGAATAGCTGGCCAACCAAAAACAGCTTTTATGGGTCCTTTTTTTCCATGAATAAGTACCCGCTGTGATGGAGCTATTTGCTGATCAACTCCGCCATTTTTTATCAGGTAAATAAATCCTTCCGGGTTGATATAATTTACAAACCAACTGATCTCATCTGCATGCGCTTCAATTACTACTTTAAAAGGATTGTCAGGATTTATAACACCTACAGCAGTACCATAAGGATCCGTAAAAGTTTTGTCTACATGATTTTTGATATTTTCAAGCCATATTTTTTGACCATTGGATTCTGAACCTACCGGAGACGGATTATTCAGGTAAGTTTTCAAAAAATTCATGGCACTATCAGAAATACTGAAGGGTGATTTTTTATTTTCTGTCATAATTGCTGTTCATATTTTTAGTAAGAGAAAAGACAAATTTAAAGGTTTAAACTGAAAAGGTATACCAGCACCGCCTGTACCAGCATCATTCCGTCTACTCCGGCGAGGTAAATGAAATCTGAATTGGTTTTTTTTGTAAGCTCAACGATCACCCATGTTATCACCGATGAAACAAGCATCGCTAAAAGAAAAACCATTTGTGGATAAAAGAAATACTGGATAACGGAAAGCGCAACAAACAAAATCAGCAAAAAATAGGAGAGAGAATACGATTTCTTTTTGCCAAGCATCACAGCAAGCGTTTTAATGTTTTCTTTATCGTCAATTTCTATATCACGTACATCAAAAAGCAGACATAGGATAAACATAAAAACAAATCTTTTAACAAATACAAAAACAAAAAGCGCTGGATTGACAACCAAATTGCTGACTGGAAGCCAAACAGTAACCAGCGTCCATAAGAGAGATAAGGTAATGATCTTAATATATCCATAATCTTTTATCCGCTTTTTTTTGCCAAAAGGAAGAAAGGGGAAAGAATATAAAACGGAGATACAGCCGAGAACTCCCAGAATAAGAAAATGCTTCAGATGGAAACTGAAAAAACTAAAAAGGATCAACAAGCATCCCGTTACCAGGAGAACGAAATGGAGGTTTTTATTTTGCAAAGTCCATCTCAATCTTTCAGAATCTTTAACCGCCACTTTTTTCATGGAGTAATGTAAATTGTATTGCACAATTGTGGCTCCAAAAACAAAACAATAAAAGCTAAATGAATTCAAAGATACGTCCAAAAGGACGTTGGTTTCTATACAAAGACTTACTGCACAGGCAGCGATAAAAATGCTGCTGAATAAGATAAACTCCGCTATTTTTTTTATGAACACTTCTATTGATAAATAATAATAATAGGAGGAGAAGAAACCGTGTCGCTCACGTGATTTTCTTTGTCTTTGATTGCGAAACGAAACACCGCTGTGTCATTTCTTTGGCATTGGGCAGAAATGTTAGAATATGAGGTACTTGCATTATTTCCAAAAGTAAGCACCAAATCACCTTTCTCATCGCTGGTGGTAGGAAATGTAGGGATTGAATACTGTTCCGTGAAATTGCTTGCACCACAGGTTGGTTCAATTTTTTCTACAAAAATAGAGTCAGACAAGTTGCCTGGTCCATCAGTGAAGGATAATGTGAATTGAATAAGTTGCCCGGGAGGTAAAGTAGTAGAGCTTACAGATTTAAATTTAAGAGTAGGGGTGGAATTAAACTTATCTTTAGTGCATGCTGTAAAAATTACACATAAGAATAGTGAAAATAAAACGGTGTATCGCATCTTTGTAGTTTAATTTTTCAAATTTAATTATTAAAAACTGAATAATAAGTTAGAAATAGAGGAATGGGAAAATAAAATTTTTGATGCCTCTTACTATAATTTTAATGAAATGGCATTAGAGGTATTTTTGTTGCAATATCATTACAATGATTTGTATAGGAGCTATGTTGATTCAATTAGAGTAATTCCCGAAAAAGTAGATTCGATTGAAAAGATCCCTTTTCTTCCAATCTCTTTTTTTAAAACGCACGAGGTTAAAACTACAGATTTCAAGCCTGAAATTATATTTGAAAGCAGTGGAACCACCGGCGAAACCACAAGCCGTCATTTTGTAAAAAGCCTGTCTCTTTATAAAAAAAGCTTTTTAAAAGCATTCCAGCTTTTTTATGGAAATCCTCATGAATGGTGCATTTTGGGGCTTTTACCCGGATATTTGGAGAGGAAGAATTCTTCGTTAATTGTGATGGTGGACGATTTGATAAAAAGAAGCTATCACTCTTTCAGCGATTTTTATTTATATGATCATCAGAAACTTTACGGGGAATTGTTGCATAATGAGATCAAAGGAACTCCTACACTTTTGATTGGAGTTACCTATGCTTTGCTTGATTTTGCTGAAAAATATTCACTGAAATTGGAACACACTGTCGTAATGGAAACCGGAGGAATGAAAGGAAAAAGAGAAGAAATGACCAGGGATGAAGTTCATACAATTTTAAAAAGTAAACTCGGAACCAAGGAAATTCATTCCGAATATGGAATGACAGAATTATTGTCACAGGCCTATTCCAACCGGGATGGTATTTTTCAATGTCCGCCGTGGATGAGGGTTTTGGTGCGCGAATATAATGACCCTTTTGCCATAACCGGCAATCCTGACTCGCAAAAGCCTTCTAACGGATTGATTAACGTCATCGACCTCGCTAATCTTTATTCTTGCTGTTTTATCGCAACGGATGATATAGGGAAAATTTATCGAAATAATAGTTTTGAGATAATGGGAAGAAGGGATAGCAGCGACCTCAGGGGATGCAGCCTTTTAACTGCTTAAAATTTTCGAATAAAGCAGTAAACGAACAATTATTGCCAATTCTTATCCTGGTCAAAAGTTTAACAATGTTGAAAATAAGGTTTACAACAATGAAAAACTAAAGGCTTAATAAAAACTGGATCGTATCAATTCCGTCGGCATAATCAAATAATCCCGGTTCCTGCGCTTTTCCAAAAGGAATAAAATCAGGTCCCACAATACATTGAATATTCTCATCACTTTTTAAAATGGGTTCGATCTCTTTTTTATCCTGGTAATAGGAATAGTGAAGTACACTTATCGGGGAAAAATCATTGTCATTCTCTGAAAGAATGATCGCTGGAGTCGACATATAAAATTTGTTGTTCATTATGAGCAATGCTAGATTATAATCGTAGTTATTTCGATAACTGGTAATGTCAGAAAAATAATCATATTTTTTAAAGACTTCCAGCATTTTTTCAAATTCGTATTGCTTCGGGACAAGAATTTTAGTAACATTTCTGCAACCAAGACCAAAATAAATAAATACATCATCAGCAAGGCAGGTAAGATCTTCAGCTGTTTCATTACCCGTAATCACAGCAACTGAAGTTTTATTTTTCCTGATAATAGAAGGGAATTTGCCAAAATAATAATTAAAATATCTTGCGGAATTATTACTACCTGTGGCAATATAGGCATCGCAATCTTTCAATAATTGACTTATGTTGACAAATTCGGATACTACCGGTTGCCATTCAATCATTTTTTCAATAAGGTGTTTTAGTAAAATATCGTCTTTGTCAGAAAGTTTGATAAACTGGTAGTGTCCGGTGATGAAGACACATAAAAAATCATGAAAGCCAACCAAAGGAATATTTCCAGCCATTATTACTCCGACTTTTTGAGGCTGAATATTGTCGTCAATATGGTAATATTCTATCCAGTCTTCCAATTTATTTTTATCAAGATAATGCTTCGAAATTTGATGAAAAGAGAAATCAATAAATGCCGGGGTAAACCATTTATTTTTTTGAAATGCCTTTTCTTTTACCGCTTTCAACTCTGCTGATTCTTCTTTCAAATATTCATCAAGCTTTACCATTAAGGTAATTCTTTCGTTTAAATTCATGTGAGTAAAATTATCTGTTTATATTTGTATTCATTTAAAAAGGCTCAAAATTCATAAATAATTATGAGCAGGAAAACTGCTCAAAATAAAAAAAAAGATGGCTATAAAAATAACAGATGAATGTATTAATTGCGGCGCTTGCGAACCCGAATGTCCTAACAATGCAATCTATGAAGGTGGCGTAGAATGGGCGATTGCCGATGGTACCAGCGTAAAA
>JBDTJV010000469.1:0-6117 GCA_039935675.1 Ginsengibacter sp.
TCCCAATTGGCAGGTATGAAACCATCTGCTGACTTGGTTTTGTAATAGACATTCAGGAAAACTTCTTTATATCCGGAAACAGGGGTTTTGTAATGTAGATCCAGTATGGATGTTTGCTGAGGCAATACATTCAGTACTTCATTTTTTCCTTTTTCAATGACTTTTCCATCTCCGAGTAATTCCCATTCCAGGTATACATTTTGAAGATCTTTAAAAAAGTTTTCGTTATAGATTTTGATCTTTCCATTCTTTACATCAACTGGTGTGCTAAAAATATTTTGATATATTTTTTTTACTTCCAGCATTTGTGGATGAAGAGACCGATCCGGAGCTACAAGTCCATTGTCGTTGAAGTTTTCATCGCTCGGCAAATCGACTCCGTAATCTCCACCGTACGCCCAGATCGTATCTCCTAGATCAGTTATTTTTTGAAATCCCTGGTCTACAAAATCCCAAATATATCCTCCTTGCATCTTTGGATAATATTTGCGGATCGTGTCCCAATAATCATTAAAATTCCCATCTGTGTTGCCCATCGCATGAGCATATTCCACTAGAATAAAAGGTTTCTGGTTGCTGCTGCTATCGTATTTTACATGTTGCACCATATCGTCAGGCGAAGGATACATTGGGCAATAAATATCAGAAAACGGAGTAGCGCTCGCCGGTTCATATTCCACAGGGCGTGAAGGATCACGATGCTTAATCCATTGATAACATTTTTCAAAATTAATACCCATTCCTGCTTCATTGCCCATAGACCAAACGATAACGCATGGATAATTTTTATCGCGTTCTACTGCTCTCGAATCGCGCTGAAAATGTTGTAAAAACCAATCCGGCTTCCTGGACAATGAATTGGCACCAAAGCCCATTCCATGTGATTCCAGGTTCGCTTCATCTACCACGTACAATCCGTATTTGTCGCATAACTCATACCAATAAGGATCGTTGGGATAATGAGAAGTCCGCACCGCATTAATGTTGTTTTCTTTCATGATCCTTACATCCTGTTCCATTCTTTCACGGGAAATTACCTGGCCAGTAAATGGATCCATTTCATGACGATTGGTTCCTTTTATCAGGATTGCTTTTCCATTTACATATAAGGCATTGTTTTTTATTTCTACTTTTCGGAAACCGGTTTTTTGAGGAATTACTTCTGTAACTTTCCCCTGCGGATCAATTAAGCTAACAAGTACGCCATATAAATACGGCGTTTCAGCGCTCCATTTTTTTGGATCTTTTAATTTTAGAATTACATTTTTAAATTTGTTGGAATCAGACAACGGCACTATCATTTTAGAAATTGATTTACCTGATGAGTCTGACAGTTCAAAGGAGGCTTTATAATTTTTCAAAGCCGCATCGCTATTATTTAAAAAATCAAGACTGATCTTTAAGTTACCGTTTTTATAATTGTCTGTAAGATCAGGAATAATTTCTACATCCCGGATGTGTACCGGGTTTCGTGCATACATATACACGTCCCGATTCACGCCTGCGAGCCGCCACATATCCTGGTCTTCGATATAAGTGCCGTCGCTCCAACGATATACCTGGAACGCAATTAAATTTTTTTGACCCGGTTTCAAATACCTGGTAATATTAAATTCTGCTGGAAGTTTACTGTCTTCGCTATACCCCACCCATTGGCCATTTACCCATAAATAGAAGCAGGAACGAACTGCTCCAAATTGAATATAAATGTCCTTCCCATCCCAGTTTTTATCTACCATTATTTCTCTCCTGTAAGAACCAACAGGGTTGTATTGATGTGGCACATGAGGCGGGTCTGGCGTAATTAAATAACCAAAATCATATTTTATATTGGTATAGATAGGAATGCCATAACCATTGACTTCCCAGGTAGCGGGCACTTTAAAATTCATCCATTGGCTATCATCAAAATCGGTTTTCCAAAATCCTAAAGGGCGATCGGATGGTTTATCTACCCAATCAAATTTCCAGTCACCATTTAAATCCTGAAAATATTTTGATTGGTCTTTATTATTTTTCAATGCAAGGTCTTTATTTTCAAAAGCGAAATATGTAGCATGCATGGGCTCCCTGTTGTGTTCATTGATTAGCTCATTTTCCCAAAACTCAGGCGGTTCCAGGGATTGAGCGATCAGTTTGCCAGAGAATAATGCGAACAAGTAAAAGATAAAAAGTTTTTTCATGCAGATTGAGTTGTTTAAAAGGCTTTTAAAAATTTAAAACTTAAGGAGAAATTTTATTATCCGAAAAAAAATCTGAGTGAATTCGAAATACAATTCCTTCCCTTTTATTCACAATGAAAGTTTTGACTAAGTGCGCAATAATAAGGAGCTTATTTGAATTTTCCTGAAAAATATAAAATTTGAATATTTGTTGGTTTACTTAAGAATGATTCAGAATGCATAATAAATTCATAGGCCAGCGCGTTTGGGTTATGAATAAAAACAGACAATTTTTTTAAACTGCAACTCCTATTAATACAGAATATTTGATAGTAATTCTTTGCAACACACTTACCAGGATGAAAAACTATTTGCTTTTTTTGTTATCACTCATTTCAACTTTTGCGTTTGCCCAATCCAATCCGGCGGATTTAAAAAGCAGGATTTTTGACCTAACGGTTAAAACGATACCTGCGTCAAATTTAAAATTGCCTTTTCAGTCCATTAAAATAATAGATGCCAGGGCAGATACATCGATTATTGGTTTCAGGCGCCTCAATAACATTGCTGCCAACCGATTCAATAAGATAACAATCAAAAAAGGAATTCAAAAAGGAATCGAAGATTTTTATAACGGATATTACCAGGGAAATTTTACGCCGAATGGCAAAGTGCTATTAATCTCGATACGCAAATTATGGATCAACTTTTTGCCACGCGAATTTTCATTACCGCGAAAAATGAGAAACCCGGATTTACAATCAAAGCAGGATATTTATGCCAGGTTTGAATATTATATCGGTTCAGATGATAAATATTTACCCATGCAAAGATTAGACACTGTCTTTCAGCTAACTTCAAAAGAAGATTTCAATCCGGATGATGAAAGTGATCTCCCCTATTTTTGTTTCACATTAGAAAATATGATTGAAAAAGCCGATTACAGTTTTATAAATGAACTGGATGAAAAAAAGAAAATGACTTTTGAAGACGTTGCTCATTACAATGAAGCGGCGAACAACCTGCCTGTATTAAAAGATGCGATTAAAACAGGCGTATTCCTGACACTTGATGAATTTAAAAATAACCAGCCTTCAATAAAATTATTTAAAACGAGGACATTAAAAAAAAGAACCTTCAATGAAATCACGGATGAAAAGGAGAATGTGATCCATCATTATTTTGCTTATTTTGATGGCCATGATTTGTTCATTTACACTGCTCCTCTTTTGACCGCCAATCATGTAACAAAAAATTATTCAATCGCTTATAGAGTAGGAAATAGTTTTCAATTATATCAAAGTCATACACGGACTTTTCCGCAACGTGTAAATATAAATACACCTCAAAACAGTTCAAGCCAAACTGGACTTTCATCTCTTGCTATTCCCGTTATTGTGCCTTCGAAAGAAACCTTCTCAATTCCCGGACAACTAGACCTGGATACAGGAGAAATTTTTTGACCACATATAAAAATGAACCAATATTCTGGCTTCAGATTTCTGGCTTTTTTCTTTTCAAAGTACTTACATTTTGATTGAATTTCCGCCAGGATCAAAATTACAAATTGTGATTATTTACTTTTTAATTTGTAAAATGAGAAATCTGATAAGTGAATAATGTAAAATATTAAAGGCATTAATCCACAGCCACATCACCTATTTTGCTAACCTGGCTTATTTCAATGGAAAAGAGGAAAAGAAAAATGCCCTGCAGAATAAACATGAAGCCAATGAAACCAAAAATGGTTAGCATCGTAATAACAGGGTGCAAAAAAATAAGTATCCCGATAATAAGGCTAAGAAGGCCCGCAATAAGCGCTACAATCCACGGTTTGTAGCCTTTGCGTTTGAAAGATAAAGCTTCGACTATCCAGAATATGCCTGTGAAAATTCCAAATATGGCAAACACATAAGGTAGTGTGATTGCAGTGAGACCAAGGTTTAAAAGCAAAATAATACCAAGAATAATATCAAGAATACCTTCGGAAATATGCCAGGTCCAGTTATGATTGGTTTTATGAGTAGTAATAGCAAAAATACTAATGATAAGGCCGGAAAGTATTAAAGCAAAACCGCCATATACAATCAGGCCAAGCATTCCACTGATCGGGAATTTTAAAATATAAATTCCCAGGAAAATAAAAATGACGCCTTTCAGCGTAATCAACCACCAATGTTTTGACCTGATCATTTTATAAACTTTAAGGATATAAAGTTACGTTATTAATGAAATCTGATTTCACTAAATACCAGGTTAGCGTCATTAGGAATCAAAAGAGAATTGTTTTTAACAAATTACTTCTGAATAAAAATTCCCTTCCTTTGGTAAAGTTGGCATTCGACAAAATGAAAATCCACCAAAATTCTTAGTTTACTATAACCCTAAACTAAAATTCAATCAAAATATTCAAGTTTTTTTGTAAGGTTGAATAATATAAAATACTTCTTCCCTATTTTTCACTTTTCTTAATTTTATTCATCCGAATCTATTACAATTAAAAATAATCATTATGGTAATTGCGCTTCAAATCCTGTTAGGATTGGTAAATTTAATTTGTATTTTGGGCGGAATGAATTTATTGACAAAGGGAGCTAATGCTTATTTAACTGAACCAATCCCCACACAGAGAAAGCTCGACAATCTTTTCAGATTTATGAGTGGGATCTATTTTAGCCTTGGATTTCTTGTGGCTTATGTAATTTATAATTTGCGCTACCAGCAGGGACTGATTTATTTCATCGGACTCGTGGTTGTTTTTTCGGGATTGGGAAGATTATATTCAAAAACAAAAGTAGGCTCGGCAGGAAAGTACTTTGATAATATTATGATTGTAGAATTGACCTTAGGTGTCGCAATTATTGTACTTCAATATTTACGATGAAATTTTCAAATAGGCACTTCTTGAAGACCAATCCTTTCAAATACAAATAGCTCACTTCATCTTCACCCTTGGATCAATTACTCCATATAACATATCAGCAAAAATGTTCATTAGCACAAAAATAGTGGCGGCTAAAAGAACGGAACCCATTACAACCGGATAATCTAATTTTTCCAAAGCATCAACCGTAACCTTACCAATTCCTTTCCAGCCAAAAATATATTCTACAAAAAAAGCACCGGCCAGTAATTCTGCAAACCAGCCTGTAATAGCAGTCAATACAGGATTTATGGCATTCCTGAGCGCATGGTGAAGTACCACATCTTTTTTGCTTAATCCTTTTGCATAGGCCGTTCTGATATAATCCTGGTTAAGTGTATCAAGCATTGAACTACGGGTTAATTGAGTGATAATTGAAAGAGGTCGAATGCCAAGTGTGAGAGCCGGAAGAATCAGATTTTGCAAAGTGAGATATCGCTTTCCCGTTACCTGGTCAATATCAAACCAACTTCCCGTAAGCGATAACCCGGTATAATCGTGCAAAACCAATCCAAACACATAAGCGATAACAATTGCCATAAAAAATGAGGGCGCGGAAATGCCGATAACACTGGCAAAAACAGAAGTAGTATCCATCCATGTATTTTGTTTTACAGCAGCAAGAATACCTAGAAATATTCCGACAATAATGGCAAAAAACATTGCGGCACAAGCCAGCATAATAGTTCCCGGCAAGGCTTCCATTAACACATCTGTTACCTGCTTTTTCGTTTGATAACTTCTTCTCAAATAAGGAATTTTAATGCCTAACTTTTCATTACCTCCTATAAAAAATCCACGCAATCCTTTTTCTTTTATTTCTTGTTTTGTATCAATACTAATCGGGGAAATATCATTTACGTAAAAAATAAATTGTTTCCATTTTGGCTGATCGAGGTATAATTCTTTGCGGATATTTTCCATGGTTTTTTTATCGCCAGTTTGCCCTAATACCATTCTTGCCGGATCACCGAAAGCCTGGAATACAAAAAATACCACGACCACTACGCCCGCCAATACCAGCACTCCGTA
>JBDTJV010000470.1:0-4552 GCA_039935675.1 Ginsengibacter sp.
CTTCTTCTAAAAACACTTTGGACAATCATCTTTCCAAAAAAGAAAAGAAGCAGGGTTACCAGTCCTTGTTCGATGGCAAATCGATGGATCAATGGACGGGAGCTACAGATAGTTATCTTCCTGAAAACGGCACCATCACCATACATCCCGAAAAAGGAAGCGGCGGAAATCTTTATACGAAAAAGGAATACAGCGATTTTGATTTCCGTTTTGAATTTAAGCTTACTGCCGGCGCTAATAATGGAATTGGCATCAGAACTCCCCTCGAAGGTGATGCAGCCTACGTGGGAATGGAAATACAGATTCTCGATAATAAGGCACCTGAATACAAAGACCTTCATCCTTATCAATATCATGGCTCTATTTACGGAGTAGTGCCGGCAAAGCGTGGTTATTTAAAACCAGTGGGTGAATGGAACCAGGAAGAAATTATCGCCAGGGGCCCAAAAATAAAAGTGATCCTAAATGGTACCGTTATCACAGACGCAGACATAACAGAAGCCCGCGAAAAAGGGGCAATGGATGGCAACCAGCATCCCGGTTTGAAACGTGATAAAGGGCATATTGGTTTTCTCGGCCATGGTTCTGTAGTGGAATTCAGAAACATCCGCGTTAAAAATTTAGCGGACTGATAAGTTTTTGAATTCTAAATCGTCTTTCCAGGATTTATTTTCAAATATAAATTCAATCACTCTTTACCTGGTTGTCATTTCCTATCAGTAAATTTTCAGATTAGAAAATAAATTCTAATTTAGATAATCTATGCAATAATGATTCAAAATCGATGGTTCAAAAGCTGATGACATTTATACAGTTTACATTATTTTGACAAACACAATTTTTATTTTTGATCCTTTATTCCAGGATGTGAATTGGTATATATCGGAGTAGATTTTGTCAATCCGGTTGTTGTGTCTCAGAAATATATTTACTGCCTGCAGCTTATTAATCAACAATCATTTTTTGGAAATATTACCCGCTATTGGATTGGCTTAAAAGCCCTGTCATTCTACATATCCGCCTAATTTCAATGATTATTATCCGCTATCATTCCTGCAATGTCAATGCTTAGATTCCCAACGAATACCAGGTAAATTAACCGGATAGGAATCCAGCCTAAAAATTTTGATTAAAATTCAACCTTGAATCTTTGCACTCATTTTTTATTGTTCTAATCCGGATCAGAATTTACCATTGGTATATTTCTGCACGTTGTTTATATTATTTAACATTAACCTAAGGCTTGTTTGGCAACAACTTTGTGGTTTCTTATTTCACTCTTTTTATTGGGAAAAAGCACTTTTTTTCTCAAAACAAAATCTATAAATAAGTAAAATTATAGAAAAATAAAATCAAACTTTACATGAAAACCCTTATTGGATTAATAGTTGCCAGTATCATCTGCCCGGTCCTCATTTTTGCGCAAAAACCAAATTCACAAGCTTACGGACAAAGAAATTTTACGGCAAATGGCCCTGCAATCGGAGAGGTAATAGGAAGAGTAGTGAACGATAAAACCAATAAAGGAATAGGTTTTGCCACAGTCGAGGTCTTACGCGCTAAGGATTCAAGCTTGGTTTCAGGCGCGCTTTCAAAAGATAATGGTGACTTTACTGTTGATCAGCTTCCTACGGGAAAATTCATTCTGCACGTTAATTTTTTGGGGAGCAGTCCTGTATATCATGCATTTGTTCTCACACCAAACAATCTAAGTCTTGACCTGGGAAATTTTAAGCTTACTTCTCAAGCGGTTACATTAAACGGAATAATCATTAATGCAAATCCACCAGCCTATACTATGAGCCTGGATAAAAAGGTATTTGATGCTTCTAAAAGCCTGGTAAGTGCAGGCGGCGATGCTACAGATGTTTTAAAACAAATACCATCTGTAAATGTGGATATTGACGGAAATGTAACACTCAGAAATGGCAGCCCTAAAATCTATATTGATGGGAAACAAACTATATTGACCCTAGATGAAATCCCTGCAGAAAGTATTGACAAGGTTGAAGTGATTACAAACCCTTCTGCAAAATATGATGCTGAAGGAATGTCCGGCATCATAAATATTATATTGAAGAAAAATCGTAAGCCCGGAATTAACGGCTTATTGCGGGCAGGAGGAGATACAAGGGGCGGCGCTAATGCAGGAGCGAATTTAACAGTGTATAAAAATCCATTTAATTTCACGATGAGCTATTTCCTGCATCAGCGTGCTCAACCATATACACAAACTTTGTCAAGGCATAATATTTTGGGGAATAACTGGCTGGATCAAAATACAGATGGAAATAGAAATGGCACTTTTCAAATGGGGCAATTAGGACTTGATTATTACCTGACAAATAGAAATACGATTTCATTAAGCGGAAGAATAGGAGGGGGTAATTCTATTACAAATCAAACATTGAAAAGCAGCTTTTTGGATGGCGACCTAAATTTAGATTCTACCAGCAATAATATAACTTATAGTAAAAATCACTTTCAGTTTTATTCAGGCGACCTGGGTTTCAAACACACTTTTGCAAAAGAAGGACATAACCTTACCGCTGATTTTAATCTGCAGACTTTTACAAATGGTGGAAGCGGGAATTTTAATACCCAATTTTTTGATAAGAACGGAAGCCAAATGCCTGGAAGCATTGTACAAACGAATAATTCTAACGGGAAAAGCAGCTATTTCACGGGACAACTGGATTATGTAAATCCTCTAACAGAGAAATCCAAATTAGAAGCAGGATTGAAAACTACGATGCGTGATTACAGCAGTAATTATGATGTATACGACCTGGATTCTGCCGGTTATGTTTTTAATAATTATTTATCCAGCGATTATACTTTCAACGAAAATATATATGCCGCTTATTTGCAGTTTTCCAGCCAATGGGATAAGCTAAGGTACCAGCTTGGTTTGCGGGGAGAAGATTATGTTTATGATGGTGCCATTCCAAGTCAATCACTCAAGTATAAACCAGTAAGCGACAAACCAGGTTTGTATCCAAGCGCTTACCTGACCTATAAACTCACAACGTTTGACCAGATACAGGCCAATTACAGTCGAAGAGTAGATCGCCCCAGCTTTTGGCAGCGTATTCCTTACATCAATTTTTCTAATCCTCAAAACCTCACTGAAGGAAATCCTGATTTGAAACCACAATACACCAATTCATTTGAATTATCTTACAATAAACTTTTTGGAATCAGCAGTAATTTCATGACCACTTTTTATTTCAGAAATACTGTTGACCAGATTACCAGCTATACGGAACCTTTTAATAGTTCAAACGATACACTTATCACTTATTCAATAAATGCAAATACAAATAATTCTTATGGTGCAGAATTCACGCTGGCTACGCCAATAACAAAATGGTGGGACATTACTGCCAACATGAATCTCTTTCAAACGAACATTTCCGCTAATGTAAAATCAACTTCATTTTCCAACAGCAAATTCAGTTGGTTTGCCAAAGTGAATTCTAATATGAAGTTGCCTGATCATTTTGCGATCCAGGTTGATGGTAATTATAATTCCCCGATTGCTACTCCGCAGGGAATTTCAAAACAATTCGGTTATGTTGATATTGGATTGAAGAAAGATTTTCTTAAAAAGAAAAACGCATCTGTTAACCTGAGTCTTTCAGATATTTTCAACACAAGAGAGAATGAAAACAGTTATTCAATACCGGATGTATTTACACAAAACAGTGTGGAAAAAAGAGCATCCCGTTTTTTACGGCTCAATCTTACTTACAGTTTTGGCAAAGAAAACTTTCAACTTTTTAAAAGGAAACAAAATAAAAGTCAACAGTCAAACCAGGATGGCGAAGGTGATATGGTACCAGATCAACAGCAATAGATACTTAGTATTGTTAGATTATTCTGGTGAAGCTTAGAGATATTGGGGTTTAAGATTTAGCGGAATAATAATTTTGGTTTGGTTAAGTGGGTGAATTAATATTTTTTGTACAGGATGAATTAAATATTACAATACTCCAATTACAAAACTTAGAATAAGAAAACCTTTTCATATTTTTTCAATTGGCATAGCAAATCAATTTAAACTCTTGCATAGATTTAGCCTTATTATTTATCTGGCAAAAAAAATACACGAATGAATTATTATATCTGAATATTAATTCCCAAAACAAAAATCAATCCTATAAGTTGGTTTACTGCCACATCGTCATTATAATTTTCCATCTCTAAATTTTTGACACACAACCTATTAAACCACCGGACTTATTTTTAAATTTATAATACCCTCCTACTAAAAAACAACTATCCGTTAAAGATTCTTTAATAGATTGTTATTGAGCATTTTATATTATTAATGGCATAGTTTTTCCGGCCTTATGGACGAAATTAATTAATCTCCGTACCTTAAAAACTTCAAGATGAAAAACAAAATGTTTTCTGTTGTCCAAAACAAGTTTCTTTACTTGTCATTATTTTCTGTTGTAGCATTTTCTGCTTGTAAGAAGCAGGATGTTCCAGTTACACCGACTTCAGGCCTGATGGCATTTAACATGATACCCGATAGTATTGCTCC
>JBDTJV010000471.1:0-5841 GCA_039935675.1 Ginsengibacter sp.
TATTTACTAGAGTAATTAATGCGCCTTTCTTGGGATCATCATCTACATATTTTACACCGGTAACTCCCTGGTCCAGTTTTGAGTTGGTAAAAAACCAACCTCGCCAGAACCAGGATAAGTCTTCCCCACTAACATTCTCCATCGTTCTAAAAAAATCCCATGGCGTTGGATGTTTGTAAACCCATCGCTTTATATAAATTCTAAAAGCGGAATCAAAACGTTCTTTTCCCAAAATGTATTTTCTTAAAATATGTAATCCGTCACTCGGTTTATCATAAGCGGCCACTCCTAAAAAACTCTGTTGCGTTACATCAGGAATGGTCATAATAGGGTCCGCATTTTTTTTGAACATGTAAGAAGCCATTCTCTGAACATCATTTTTTTCTTCAAATTCTCCTTTGTTGAAAACTTTGGTATCTACTCCATTTATAAATGGGTTGAAGCCTTCATCCATCCAGGGAAATTTACGTTCATTAGATCCGACGAGCATTGGAAACCAATTGTGTCCAAACTCATGATTGGTGACACCCCATAAATCTGAGCCGGTGCTTTGCCACGAACAAAATACGATACCAGGATATTCCATTCCACCTACAATTCCAGCTACATTAGTGGCTGAAGGATAAGTAAAAGGGAACCATTCTTTGGAATACAATTCTATAGCACCTTTTACAAATTCTGTAGATCTTTTCCATCCCTGGTCTGTAGCACTTTCTACGGGATATACTGATTGTGCCAATGATTTCTTTCCGCCAGGCAAATTAATTCGTGCAGCATCCCAGATAAATGCCTTTGATGCCGCCCAGGCTACATCGCGTGTACCTTTGCATACAAAATGCCAGGTAAGATTTGGTTTCTGAAGATGGTAAGAAGTTCCACTTAATTCGTCTGCGCCAATAATGGTAACTGTCTTGTCACTTTTCTTTGCTTCCTCAAGTCTTTTTAAAACGGTAGTAGTGAGAACCTGTGTTGGATTTTGTAATTCTCCGGATCCTACGACTACCAGGTTTGAAGGGGCAGTGATTGTATAATCAATGTTTCCATATTCCAGGTAAAACTCTCCGGCACCAAGATAAGGTAATGTATTCCATCCTTCGATGTCATCATAAACGCACATCCTCGGATACCATTGAGCAATTTCGTAAACCCAACCATTTTTTGTATCTATTCTTCCCATTCGATCTGTTCCGTATTTGGGCACAGAAAATTGGTAATTTATTTTTATTTCTAATTTACCGGTTTTTGCAGCCAGTGGTTTAGGTAACCAGAGCTGCATTCGTGTGTCGGAAATATTATATTTTGCTTTGGTAGTTTTTCCGTCCATTACTACCTCTACAGAATTTAATTCATCACCCTTGGTAAATTCCCTGTTTGCCCAGCGTCCGCCTGACACCAATGTAGTTGCCTGTGCGCGGCTATCTTCTCTATAAATATTTTGATCAAGTTGGAGCCAAAGGAAGGATAACGCATCCGGGCTGTTATTTTTATAATTGATCGTTACTGAACCTTTTACCTCTTTTGAGGAGGTATCTAAATCAACCACTATCTTATAATCAACTGAATTCTGCCAATAGTCTGGTCCCGGTTGACCTCCCGCACTCCTGAACTGATTTCCATTGTTAGGATAGAAAAAGGGATCGAAAGCCTTGTGCTGATCATAAGTAGAACCGCTGTCAGTCTGAGAATAAACTGCAAAAACAGTCATAGAAAGAAAAATCGCAAAAAATGTTTTTTTCATTTTAAAAAATTAAGCCGTGAAGATAATAACAAAGCAAGCAAATTAAAACGTAAAAAAAACGCGACAAAACAATTTTTGCCGCGTTTTTATTCCGATATTCACATTTAAAAACTAATTAAGAAAGTGAAGATTCTTTTTTATTCTTCTGATAATTCTCAGTGGAATCAAAATACATTTTTGTTTTATTAATTGTATTTGCATTTTGATTAGTGACTGATTCCTGAGGTGTTGTTTCATTTACAACCCTTAAGTTATTTTGAACGTGGGTAACTCCGGTTATATCCTCGGTAAGGTCTTCGGCGCGATGTTTTGAATAACGAGAATCTACTGTGCCGTTCAGCGTAACTTCGCTTCCTTTTACTTCTACTTCAATATTGGATGCATCAAGATATGAATCATCACTCAGCTGGTCTGAAACATCTTCCCTGATTCTATCTTCTGACCTTGTATAATTTTTGGGTCCTTTTCCACGGTGCATTCCATTCCTCATATCATCCCTGTGACGACGACGTTCTGCATCATCATCTCCCAACCACGAAGCCACTTCATCCTTTGTTTTATCCCACCAGTTACGATCATTTTCCCTGTAATTATCGCGCCATCCTTCATTTTGATGATTCCTTGTATAATCATCATTATTATTAATATCATTTCGATCATTTCTGTAATTGTTGTACCCATTTTCATAATTCTGTGCACGCTCATTAGAAGTTCGGTTACTTTCGTTATTATGATTTTGGTTGTAATCCCTGTTTAAATTATTACCATAAGGATTAGTAGTACCGGGCATTTTATTGTTATCTATATTATTTTCGTTTTGGGAAAATTTATTATCCATTTGGTTGCGATCAGAATCTGCATAATTGTAAGAATCCCGGTTCCAATACCTGTCGTCCATTCTGTTGTTCATACGATAGTTTTTTGCATTCCAATAATCTCTTTCGCTATTGGTAGAAAATACATTTGATTTTCTATTTTTCTCAATCCCTTCATTGGCTCCAGGTATGTAATTTCGATCCCAATTCATGTTATTATTTTTTCCATTTGATGAAGAACGATTATCATCCTGGTAACGGTTACTTCTATTATTGTTATCCATTGTTACAAGTATTTAATTATTTAAATAACTATAAACAAGAAAAAACTATTCCTGTTTTTGCAAAAAAAAATAAAATACATGGTTGATTTTTAAAAAGAAGATTTGCTGACTGAAAATATGAGTATAATGATTAATTCTCTTCAATTATATAACACTTCTTTTTAATTATATAACACTTCCTTGTAAAAAATAAATGATTATTGGAAAAAAAAGAGCATAAGTGTTGACAGATTTCTACAAAAATGGGACAATAATAAGTGTGAACTATTTATTTAGGAAATAATATGAACATTGCTTAATGTTGGCTGGTAAATCATAAGGATTTAATAATTAGAAAAGTTTTTCTACCTTGTTACACTTCAGTAAAAAATTTTATTTTCCTCCGCGTGATTTGTAAAAGCAATAAAGCCCTTATCCCATTAATGAAGAAGCTTCTGTGGTTTCCCCTTAATGGCAAATACATTTATTTTAATTCGCAACAACAAGTGGCGTCACCTTCTTTGTTTGCGGATATAATATTGGTAGTGGGAAAGATGGAAAATTATTTGCCGGGGATGGCGGAACGCCTAGTTCAGTGGCACAGGCGACAGATGGAAAATGGATATATTTGTTCACGCACGAAGGAGATCAATTTAAATCTGAAAAGTTGGTGAATATGATCAATCATAACTACCCTTTGGAACCCAATGTTCATTTTAGTCCCGATGAAAAGTAGGTCATTTTTAGGACTAACTTTGAAGTAGCGGAAGAAGTATATGCAGTTGAAATTAAAAAAACATCAAAATGATTTCATTTTTAAACTTATTACTTGTAAAAATTCTTAATCGTTTCTCCCGTGTCCCCTCTCCTTTGCAGAGGGAGTTGGGGGTGAGACCCTATAAAATAATCCTCCTTTTATTTCTCACATTGGCATTGAAAAATGTTTCAGCCCAAATAAAAAGGCCTTCTGTAACCGAAGAAACAAAGCCATGGACAAGATGGTGGTGGATGGGCTGTGCAGTGGACGAACCTGGAATAAAAAACCAATTGACGGAATTATCGCAAGCTGGTTTTGGAGGAGTTGAGATTGTTCCCATTTATGGTGCAAAGGGTTTTGAGAACTCTTATATAAAATATCTATCGCCAGAATGGATGAAGATGCTTGACTATAGTGTGTTAGAAGCTAAAGCATTGAATATGGGTGTTTATATTTCTGTTGGTACGGGCTGGCCGATTGGGGGTAGCGATGTTACTATTGCCGACGCTGCTACTAAACTAATAACTCAAAAATATTCTTTATATGCAGGGAAAAATTTTGATGAGAAGATTGTAGTTGATGACCCGGAACAAAAAAAGTATGCCACTCTTGCGGCATTGATGTTGTTCAAAAAGAATGGGGACGTTATTGATCTTGCCAAAAAGCTAGATCCTAATGGTACGTTACTTTATACCAGCAATGAAGATGGAGAATTGATAGCAGCTTTTGTTGGAAAAACATTTCAAAAGGTAAAGCGTGCTGCGCCCGGAGGCGAAGGTTATACGATTGATCATTTCAGCAAAACCGCAACTGCAGACTATTTCAAAGTCTTCGATACGGCTTTTGGAAAAACATCGCATGGTGTGAAAGCTTTTTTCAATGATAGCTATGAAGTGTATGGCGCCAATTGGACACCGGATTTTTTTATTGAGTTTAAAAAACGGAGAGGCTATGACTTAAAAAAATATTTAAACTTATTCATAAGTAATTCTTTAAGTGATACAGTCGCAAGATTAAAGAGTGATTACCGTGAAACGATATCTGATTTGATGTTGCAAAATTTTGGCAAAGTATTTACATCATGGACGCATAAGCTAAATGCAAAGTCGGTAGACCAGGCACACGGCAGTCCGGGCAACCTGCTTGACTTATACGGCGCATTCGATATGCCCGAGTGCGAAACCTTTGGTAGTACTTCATTTGCTGTGAAAGGTTTAAGAAGAGATAGTGGCGATATCAGGAATGTACAACCGGATCCTGTTATGCTAAAATTTGCAAGTAGTGCAGCACACGCTTATGGGAAAAAATTGACCAGTTGCGAGACCTTCACATGGCTGGAAGAACATTTCAAAACAAGCTGGAGCCAATGCAAACCAGAGGTGGACCAGGTTTTTTTATCAGGCATTAATCATGTATTTTATCATGGAACCACCTATACCCCTGTTGGTGTAAAATTTCCGGGGTGGCTTTTTTATGCGTCTGTGGGCTTTGTACCTGACAACACTTTGTGGCCAGATTTAAGAGGCCTGAATGATTATATAACAAATTGCCAGACAGTACTACAAAAAGGTGAACCAGATAATGAACTATTAATCTATTGGCCAATTTATGATGTGTGGAATAACGCAAAAGGGTTGGATATGCCTTTGTCGGTGAATAACATTGGTAGCTGGCTGCATCCTTCTGAATTTTATAAACAGGTAAAGCAATTGCAGGCTACGGGTTATTCTCTCGATTTTGCAAGTGACAGAATGTTGGGAAAAGCCATTATTCAGAATGGTGAAATAAGCATCAAAAAGATTGGAGCTAAACATAAAGTGCTTATCATCCCATCGTGCGATAAAATTTCTGTTGAAACGATGGAAAATATTTTTAATTTGGCCAATAACGGCGCTACCGTAATCATTGAATCTTTACCAAAAGATGTAAAAGGCTTTTTTGATGTAAATGTCGAAAGGCAAAAATTGAGAAATGCGATACCGAAATTTATATTTACTAAAAGCACTGAACTCGTCAGAAGATTTAATTATGGTAAGGGCACCATAATCCTGGGCGATGTAGCAACCTCGTTAAAAGAACTACACATCCTTCCTGAAACGATGTCAGACAAAGGGTTACAGTTTATAAAAAGAAAGCAAGAAAGTGAGGAATATTATTTTATTGTAAATAATACAGCAAACGACTTCGACGATTCTGTTACGCTGAATGTTGCTGCTAAAAATA
Source organism: Ginsengibacter sp. (assembly GCA_039935675.1). Lineage (GTDB taxonomy): Bacteria > Bacteroidota > Bacteroidia > Chitinophagales > Chitinophagaceae > Ginsengibacter. The sequence goes on from JBDTJV010000471.1 coordinate 5,797, forward strand.
TTTATTTTACCAATCCTTTAAATGGTGAGACAGGAAATGTAAATT
>JBDTJV010000472.1:0-7225 GCA_039935675.1 Ginsengibacter sp.
TTTTTCGTATTTCAAAATCCTCATCTCGAATATGGCCATCGTATATATGTAATCCCTGGAAATTAATATTTGAGAATTTTTTTAGCTGTAAAAAAAGATCAAAGAGTTTTTCGCCAGCTTCAATTCCTGTCCGGTTCATTCCGGCATCCACATCGATGAAAACATTGGCAGTTAAATTTTCTTTCACAAATAAATTATCCAACATTTTAGCTGTATCTACATTATCAATCAAAGAAGCAAATTGAATTTCAGGAAATTTTTTTATAAGAACGATCAATCGTTTTGCTTTTGGTAAACCAAGTTGGTAAGCAAGTAAAATATTTTTTGCACCAGCCTCTGCCAGCATCTCTGCTTCGGCAATTGTAGCACATTTGAATTGAGAAATACCGGCTGATAATTGCATTTTCACTATCTCTGGCATTTTATGCGTTTTCACATGTGGCACCAATCTTTTTCCGTCGCCAGCTATATCTATCATCGTTTGAATATTTTGTGCCACGTGATCTTTATAGATCAATAATGCCGGAGAGTCAATCTCTTCCGGATCATTTAATTCATACCATTTTCTTTCATTCATTGGGTATTTGTATTTCTGTTACAGTTTGAGTAATTACAAAGGCTTCTTCTCCTTTATGAAGTTCAAATACAGCCTCAATTTCTACAGGAATATTATCGGGTAAAGAACCCATGCCGACGGCGCTTCTTACTCCAATGCCATTTTCTTCGCCCCAGATCATGGCAAATAATTCGCTGCAACCATTGATCACAAAAGGATGCTTCTCAAAATCGAGTGTACAGTTTACCATTCCGAAAACTTTGACCACTCTTTTAATTTTATCCAAACTTCCCAGGTTTGCTTTTAAGGTGCTGAGAATCGTTAACCCGGTTTGTCGAGCTGCGAGCTTTGCTGCATCTGCGTTTATCTCAAATCCAACTTTTCCTTTGATTAGTGATCCTGATTCAAGGACAGGACCATGCCCGGAAACGTAGATTAAATTTCCTGATTGTAAACAGGGTTTATATACGCCAGCCGGTTTTGGCGGAGGCGGCAAAATCAAATGTGATTGCTGAAAAGTTTCTTCTGGGGATTGTGCCATATTTTAATTTTTGAAATGAACTGTTTGTTTGCCCGGTATTTGATTTTTAATAACCGAACTATTTGTAAAGTTCCAAAAATAAAGTTACTTATGTTTTTAAAATTTGTTATCCTAATTGGAACAAATCGTAACCGTTTGAATAATTTTTTTCTTTCACAAATACATTTGTCAGAACTTTCGTGCTTTAAAAAATAATAATTCCATTCAAATCAATAAAATGAATTTTACAAAAGGCTTGTTTTTAATCAGTTTATCTTCTGTTTGTTTTTCCCTGAGTGCTCAAAAGAATTTGGAATCTGTTTATAACCCAAAAGAATTATTTGCGCAAAATTTTTTTACAAAAAACGGTAATGAATTCCGATCTGCAAATGGCGCTCCGGGAGCAAACTATTGGCAAAACCGGGCGGACTACAATCTTCACGCTACGATTGATACAGTTACCAATATTTTAAAAGGAGTTGAAACTATTTCATACACGAATAATAGTCCTGACGCATTAACCTCGCTCTGGTTACAATTGGATCAAAATACTTACCGGGAGGATGCGCGTTCCAATTTTTATGTATCCAATCGCCCGGGAGAAAAATCGAGGGATACAAGACACACTGACGGATATCAATTTGAAACGGTTACCCTTGAATACAAAGGAAAAACAATAAAAGCGAACTATATTATCAATGATACCAGGATGCAGATTCGCCTTCCAAATGCCTTATCTTCCAAAGAAAAAATCAACATTCACATAAACTATCAATACACAGTTCCGGGAATATTTGGCGGAAGGAATGATTTCTTTTCTACTAAAAATGGAAAAATATATGAGATCGCTCAATGGTATCCGCAGATGTGCGTTTATGATGATTTGTTAGGCTGGAATACCTTACCATTCCTTGGAAGCGGCGAGTTTTATTGTGAATACGGCGATTTTGATTATACGGTTACTGTGCCTGCAGGAATGATCGTTGCCGGAAGTGGTGAAATGCAAAATGAAAAAGAAGTGCTGACTCCAAGTCAGATTGAAAGATTAAATGCAGCGAGAAAAAGCGATAAAACCATAATGATCCGCTCCGAAAAAGAAGTGAATAATGATGCCGGAAAAATATTAAATATTAAAAAAGTAAGCTGGCATTTTATAATGAACAATACACGCGATGTGGCTTTTGGCGCGTCCAAAGCTTATATGTGGGACGCCGCGAGAGTAAACTTACCGGAAGGCAAAAAGGCTCTGGCGATGTCGGTATATCCTGTGGAAAGCGCCGGAGAAGATGCATGGGGAAGGGCTACTGAATATTTAAAAAAATCTATAGAATATTTTTCAGAAAAGTGGTACGTGTATCCATACCCGGTAGCGGTGAATGAAGCAGGAATGGCCGGAGGAATGGAATACCCGGGAATTGTTTTTGATGGCATCAATGACAAAACAGATGAATTGTATTGGGTAACGGCGCATGAAATTGGACACAATTGGTTCCCGATGATCGTCGGTAGTGATGAACGCCGGTATGCGTTTATGGATGAAGGTTTCAATACTTTCATCGATGTGTATGCTGCCGATGAATTTAATAATGGTGAATATGCACCAAAAAGGGATGGTGAATATGCTCCGGGAAAAGGAAATCCTGCTGATGAAATTGTTCCGTTATTGAAAGATACCGATGCGCCAACGATGATGGCACGGGCAGATCAGTTTACAGAAAAATACCGACATCCTGTTGAATATTTCAAAGGTGCTTTTGGCTTGGTTTTGCTTCGCGAAGTTATTTTGGGACACGACAGGTTTGACTATGCTTTTAAAAAATATATCGAGAAATGGTCTTACAAACATCCTTCGCCGGATGATTTTTTCAGAACGATAGATAACGAAGCCGGAGAGGATCTTTCCTGGTTTTGGAAAGAGTGGTTTTATAATAACTGGCAACTTGACCTGGCTATCGAATCTGTTTCCTATGAACAGGGCGACGCGAAGAATGGAGTAAATATCACCATTGCTAATTTGCAAAAAATGGCGATGCCTTGCACTTTGCAGGTTGTTTTAAAAGATGGAAGTAAGCAGGAAATTAAATTGCCTGTTGAAACCTGGTTACAATCAGCGCATCAGACTATTCATTTGAAAACAACCCAACCTGTTCAATCGGTAACGATCGATCCAAACAATCAATTGCCTGATAGCAATCGCGAAAATAATGTCTGGAAAGGTTAAATTAAAAATCAGGAATATTTGTTGGTTTACTACAAGCTTTCTTAAGTGGAACGCGTTATTTACAGATTGTGTGTTTACTTCACTACTTCAATGAAATCGCTTACTGTTTTTGCAAACAAGTCTGGGTCTCCATCCATGGGAATGTGGCCCGAGCGTGGCATCAATACCAATTTCTTATAAGATGAGCTAAGCCTCGCCAATTCATCATAACCACATCCCATTGGAACGGTAAAATCATATTGCCCCCATATGAGCAAAGATGGAATGGTGATCTTATTCAATTGATTGGTGAAGGAAGCGGTAATTATTTCCTGTAAAAATTTATTTCCGGCAGGCGTAAAATAAAGTTTAAAAAGATTGGTTCCAAGCGAGACAGGCGAGGATACAGAAAATAGGTTTACGGCTGTTTTTGTATGATTAATGTTTACGTAACTTTCTGCATCAGCAGCAAAATCGTCTGTTTTTCTTCCTATCGTTACGGAGCTTCGCACCGGGTGTTTTTTGCAATAGCTCACGATGTTTTTCCATTCAGAAACATAATTACCTTTTTGTATTTCAGCAGTTCCCGTGTCGATCAGCATCCTTCTTTCGAGCTTATCTGCCAAAGGATAATCATGTGCTCCATCTACTTCTATCCAGGCTTTGATATTTGCCTGGTTGCTATTTTGTACCAGGTAACCACAACCCAGCAATCCTCCAAAGCTGTGCCCCATCAGGAAAATTTCCATATCATTTCCGTACCGGTAATGAATGACGGCTACCAACTTTTGGAGATCTTCAATCATTTGAGCAAGATTCAGATTGGAGTAGTTGCTGTTGCCTGCTGCAGAGCCAGCATCGCGTTGGTCCCAATAAGCAAATGAATAATTTTTCCAAAGTTGGTTGGTTTGAAATCCTACGAACTGGTAGGAGCCATCACCCGGGCCACCATGTAAAAAAAGGATCATAACATGAGATGCGGTATTTCCCTTTACCCACACTGGCATATCTGCCCCGGCATTGCTCAGCCAAAAAACTTCATTTGTATTTTGATTCAAATGCACGGTTTCCTTTTTGCAACTGCACATGCAAAAAACGATTGCTAATATGGAAATAAATCTTCGTGTCATGATTGAAATCCTCTTTTGATCGTTTTTTGATGAACCCAAATATTGAACGAAGGAAAATGATATTGTAGAGATAAACGAATAGAAATATGCGGCAGGACATAGCTGTTATATGGATATTGAATCCATAAAGATGGCTGTAATGAAACGGCGAGCGGTAGTGGTTTTGCGGATCTTTCCAAATCGAGACCAAACCCGGTGGAAATTCCGGTTACGGCATATAAACGACCAAAATTTTTCAAAGTGCTTACAGTGCCGTTATCGCTTACTGTATACACTGTGCCATCGTAAAAGGTTCGCAACACGCCCGCCATCAACATCCATTCATAAAAATATTCCTTTTTACTTTGATATCGAAATCCGATTGATTGTTCGAAAAAGAGCGCGGTATAGTTAAACGGATATCGGTAAAATCCCACTTCCGATCTTGTCAGCAATTCTCTGAATTTTTGCTTTTCCCTTCCTTTTTTATTGATATAAATATGGCGGCTGTTTAATGGTAATGTTATACCAGCAGTTGCTCCAAAACTTTGCGGAAAGTCATATAAAAAAGATGCAGAAGTATATACGGGTAGCGAGATTGAATCAACTGCCTGGGCCGCTGTGCGCGTGTTAAAAAAGCACACAGCAAAAAGCAAAAAGGTAGTTTTCAAATAAGGCATCAGGAATAAAAAAACAAATGTAGCGTAATGCTTTATAAAAACAGGAATCGGTTGGTTTTCAAAGAATTTTTAGCTTGGTTTTAGAACCCTTCAAAAGTTTATTGCTTTCTTATCATTTTTCTGAAACGAAAACTCAAAAAGGTGGCCGAAAAAGTGAGGCCTGCAATAAAACCGGTCCAGATGCCGGCGGCGCCCATTTTGAAATGGAAAGCAAGGAGACAACCAAGTGGAATTCCTATAACCCAATAAGCAATTGCAATAAAAAAAGTGGGCACTTTTACATCTTTTATACCGCGAAGCAACCCCGCAGTTACGGCTTGTGTACTATCTGATACCTGGAAAAGTGCAGCGAATAAAAGCAAATAAGCAGCCATTGAAACCACTTCTTTGTTACCATTAAAAATTAAAGGCAATTGATTTTTGAAAAGAATAAAAATAACAGCGCAACAACTTCCATAGATAAGAGCCATGATGATGGTGCTTTTTCCAATCAAATTGATTGTCTGGCGATCATTTCTTCCAAAAGCATTGCTGGTGCGGATAGAGCCGGCCTGCGACAAACCCATGGAAACCATAAATGTGAGCGAAGCAATACTGAGAGCAATCTGGTGAGCCGCCTGCGTTACTGCTCCGAGTGTTCCTATAAGGATCCCTGATACAGCAAATGCTCCTGCTTCCATGGTAATTTGAAAACTGCTTGGAATACCGATGTGAAGTAATTCTTTAAAAGTATGCCATCTGAGGTACCATGATAAAGACCGGATGGCAATGTATTTTTGGAAAGTACGATGGTATAAAATAATCAGAGTAAGAACTACGAATATAAAAACCCTCGTGATCAATGTAGCATAACCGGCACCAGGAAGTTCTAATCGTGGGAAACCCCAATTCCCATAAATCAATAACCAGTTTAGAAATGCATTCAAGGGTAGAGCAGCCAAAGAAAGTATCATGGCGGTTTTGGTAAATTCCAGACCATCAGTAAATTGCTTGAGGGCCAGGAATAGCAGCATAGGAATAACTGACCATCCCATAATCTGCAGGTAAGGTAAAGCCAGTTGTGCAACCACCGGGTCCTGGTCAAGATGAAATAAAATATTTTTACTGAGTTCAATTGCCAACGAAATCACAACGGCAGATATAGCACAAAGCCAGAATCCGTTAAACAAATAATGACTAACTAATTTTTTATCACGACGGCCATTAGCCATAGAAACCAGTTGTGAAACGGAAATAGTAATTCCTATCCCAAAAACGTAAGGAATATTGATAACGCTCATCACCAACGCAGCCGCGGCCAATTGTTTATAGCTCACTGCGCCAACCATCGCTGTGTCAATTATGCCAAGCATCATTTGTGCTACCTCTCCCAATATTACCGGGAAAGCCAGTTGTAATGTCTTTTTCGCCTGCTCCAGCATTCTTGAATTTTTAGGAATTTTTGAGAGTTGGCGAAGGTAAGATTATTGTAAATGGTAAAAAGGAGATAGAAGGAAAGGTAGCTTTCTAAATGAATGTGCTCGTGCTATTTTTAAAAAAAAGGAGAATTACTTCCGGCTAATTTAAGCTGTATAATTTCTAAATACCTCTTCGAGACTTTTGCTTTTGGTTTGAAGCGAAAGAATATCAAGATTATTTTGCAGGCTGAATTCTAAGAGCATCTTTTTTACTTTTTCCGGATCTGAGGTTTGGATAAAATAGCGGTTCTCCTTTTCTTCCACTTTTTCTACGCCTTCCAAATTCAATAAATATTTTAAGTCGGCTTTGCTGGCAAATTCAACCAATACTATATGAGCGTTTTTATTTACAGACCTTAGGTTGGTAAGCGTATCATCCGCTACAATATTTCCTTTATTTATAATGATTATCCTGTCACAAATACTTTCTACTTCCTGTAAAATATGAGAGGAAAAAAGCACTGTTTTATTTTTGCCCAGGTCTTTGATTACCTGGCGTATTTCAATGATCTGGTTAGGATCCAGTCCGGTTGTGGGTTCATCAAGGATCAATACTTTCGGATCATGAATAAGAGTCGCAGCAAGGCCAACTCTTTGTTTAAAACCTTTACTTAACTGACCGTTTTTTTTATTGCTTTCTGATCGTAAACCTGTAAGATCAATCACTTCTTCAGTTCTCTTTTTTATATCTTTTAGGTCATGG
>JBDTJV010000473.1:0-3121 GCA_039935675.1 Ginsengibacter sp.
GGCGAAAAACTTAAATCAATTAAGATAGATATTGCTTATACTTCCGTGTTGATACGGGCAAAGCATACACTGGAAATAATCCAGGATATTGCAGGATTAGAAAACATTCCTGTTGTAGAAAATAAAGCTTTGAACGAACGTATGTATGGAGATTTGGAAGGCCTGAACAAAGCCGATACTGCTGCTAAATTTGGCGAGGAACAAGTGCACATCTGGCGGCGATCTTTTGATATTGCGCCTCCCGGTGGCGAAAGTTTAAAGGATACCTATGATAGAGTAATGCCTTATTTCAAATCTCATATCGAAAAAGATTTAAACAAAGGTTTAACAACTTTGGTAGTTGCCCACGGCAATAGCCTTAGAGCGCTCATTATGTTTTTAGACAAACTTTCGCCGGAAGAAATATTGAAAGTAGAAATTGCTACCGGTGTTCCAATAACTTATAACTGGCCGGTTGAAAAACCCTGATTTGCAAAAATCAGGTAGTTAATAAAAATAAAAAAAGAAGACGGAAATCAGCCTTGAACGTATATTCAGCTTAACTTACCTTAAAAGCATTTAGGGAAACTGAAATAAATTTCTTTAAAATTGGAAATTTGGAGGTAAGCAAATGAATATCATTGAGCACCACGCGAAAAAGAAGCCAACAACAAAACCCGCGAGTTTGCTTCTAAACAAAGGAACAGCCAAATCCTGCTTCAAACAATATCTAAAAAACAAAGATTAAAACAGCCGGACATGATTAATAATGAAGGAAAGATAATTGCGGTAGATTTTGATGGAACCATTGTAGAGCATGCCTATCCAAAAATTGGGGACGAAATGCTTTTTGCATTTGCGACATTAAGAGAATTACAAAAGAAAAGGCATCGTTTGATCTTATGGACATATCGAGAAGGCGAATACCTGGAACAAGCCGTAAATTACTGTGAAGAAAACGGGGTTCATTTTTTTGCAGTTAACGAAAATTATCCCGGCGAAACAAATGAAGGAAGCTATAGCCGTAAGCTGATGGCCGATATTTTTATAGACGATAGAAATATCGGTGGTTTTTTAGGCTGGGACCAGGTTTGGCAAATGTTGCATCCGGAAGGAGGAGATTTTTCGCATCAGCTAAAAAACAATTCTGCGCATTTTAATCATAAATCAAAAGAAAAAAAAAGCTGGTTTATTGGGTTGTGGTAGCGTCTTTTTCAGAATTAATTTTTAAAGTATTTCAGAAACTATAGAAATATTATTTTCAATAAAAGAAAATGAGTCCCAGTTCAATCCAGGAATTAGTCGGCAATACCGACATCTATTTGCTTGATCAAATAATGAAAGAACGTTTTCACACTGGTGAAAAAATACTCGATGCAGGTTGTGGTAGTGGGAGAAATTTAATTTGGTTTATTAAAAACAACCTGGATATTTATGGAATTGATAAAGATGAATCAGCCATCAATTACTTGAAAGCAGTCTTTCCGCATTTCAAGAATGATAGATTTCAAACAGCCGAAATAGCAGCGCTTCCATTTGAAGATAACTTTTTTGACCACATAATAAGCAGTGCTGTATTGCATTTCGCAAAATCTTATTCGGAATTCAATGACATGATAAAGGAAATGGTAAGGGTACTGAAACCATCCGGTTCTTTATTTATCAGGATGACATCAGATATTGGTATAGAAAATAAAGTAATGCCAATTGAAAATGGAGTTTACCACATTCCTGATGGCTCTACCAGGTTTCTTTTAACTCCTACCCTGCTCCATTCAATGATGCAGGAAAATAATTTATCTTTTATTGAGCCATTGAAAACAGTAAATGTAGATAACGTCCGTTGCATGACTACTTTGGTCCTAATGAAAAAATAAGAATCTCCCCTGTTTCTTCGTTTACTGCAAATAAAATAATCTGCCATCAGTATTCCTATCACCAAATAATCCATGTCTTCACGAACTATTTAACAGGTGGATTTCTCGCAGTGAAGATGCGAACCGGCACCTTAAAATTTAAGAAAAAAATTCGGAAAATGATAACTCACTTTCGGCTTTATCTGATTGTAAAAGCGCTATTGAATTTCGCTTCCCCAGCCATTCCATAAATTCATTTATTTGGGATTCGATAATTCTTTTTGCCTTTGGCAATTCTTCTACGCGCTTTTGCAAATTATCATCCTTCAACTTAGAAACCTGGTCTACATAAATTACTTCCACATTGGGTAAATCAATCACTCCGGCTTCAACGTTACAAGGAATAGACAGATCTATAATAACTTTTTTTCCTGCATTTAGCAGGTGAGATTTTAAAATAACCGGCTCTGTAGAACTTGTTGCAACTAATACTACATCTGCCGCTTCAATCTGTGTGCTAAGAAATTCTGCAGGAAAATAATTAATATCCAGTTCTTTAGCAACATTTATCGCCTTTTCAAGAGAGCGATTCATCACAGTTATGTTTTCAGGAGCAAAATAGCCCAATAGATTTTTACAAGTATTGCGGCCAATTTTACCAGCACCCAATACTAAAATTTTACTTGTGGAAGTTAAGCGTGTTTTTTCTTTAATGTACCTGGCAGCAGAAAAAGATACAGATACAGAACCGCTGCTTAAACCAGTGTAGGTCTTTACTTTCTTTGACGACTGCAATACACTGCTAACTAATCTTTCCAGGAAAGCGCCCATAAACTTATTTTCTCGCGAGAAATTCACCGCGTGTTTTAGCTGGCTTACAATTTCATAATCACCCAATATTTGCGAGTCTAATCCACAGCCTACATAATATAAATGTCTCATAGCCTCCATTCCGTTCATTACATAAGCCATTTTTTTAAGAAGGTCTAAATCTCCTGTCGCCTGGCTGTGTAACAATCTAATAAACGAAGATGAATCTTTACCAAATCCATAAATTTCAGTCCTGTTACAAGTAGAGAGAACAAACATTTCATCCACTCCAAAACAAGGAGCTAATTTGATGATATTTTCATATTGTTTAAACGAGATTGAAAATTGTCCTCTTGTATCTGAATCCGTGTTTTTGTAACTTATCCCTACTACAAAAAATTCTTCCGGTAAATATTCTTTAGTACAGCCCATTCTGATTTTTTTTAATAGTTCGTTAGTAATTTGTCGATTATGAT
>JBDTJV010000474.1:0-3542 GCA_039935675.1 Ginsengibacter sp.
GCCTGTACTATTTCACGTTTCCTGGTTTTTTGCAATAATTTTTCATAAGGCACGTCGAAATAATCGCAAACCATTTTTTGAATGGTATCTATAGTAATTTCTTTTGAAGAAGATTTGATGAAATTTCTCAAAACTTTCTTGGCAAGATCTAAATCAATCTCTCTTTTATTAAGAGAAGATTGTGCAAGCAGGGAGATCAATGCACCTTCGAGCTCCCGGATATTATTTTGAATATTATAAGCAATATATTTCACAACTTCTTTTGGCATTTCAAGGCCATCATTCTTCATTTTTCTTTCCAGGATTTCGATCTTGGTTTCATAATCAGGTATCTGAAGGTCGGCGCTTAATCCCCAGCGAAAACGGCTGAGTAATCTTTCCTGAACACCTTCAAGATCTTTTGGCGGCTTATCAGTAGTTAAAATCAACTGTTTGCCACTTTGATGCAAATGATTAAAAATGGCAAAAAATGCATCCTGTGATTTTTCTGCCCGGTTAAAAAATTGAACATCGTCAATGATTAATACATCGATCAACTGGTAAAAATGAATAAAATCATTGATGGCGTTATTTCTTCCGTGATCAACAAACTGGTTGATAAATTTTTCAGAACTTACATATAGAACCACTTTATTATTATGCAAATTCTTTACTTCATTTCCAATAGCCTGGGCGAGATGTGTTTTTCCCAAGCCAACTCCCCCATAAATGACCAGCGGATTGAATGAAGTAGTTCCGGGTTTTTCCGCCACCGTTTTTCCCGCGCGCCGCGCGACGCGATTACAGTTGCCTTCAATGTAAGAATCAAAAGTATAAGAGGGATTAAGCTGCGGATCGATCTGCATCTTTTTTAATCCGGGAATAACAAAAGGATTTTTAACGGGATTAGATATGACTAGTGGAAAATCCATTTCATTATTTGAATAAGATTTATAACCTTGACCCCGCACGTCCATAGTCACTGGTTTATTCTTACTATTACCGCTATCCATCATGATGCGGTATTCTAACCTTGCATTTTTTCCCAGCTCTCTCTTTAAAGTTTTCGCCAGCAGGTTCACATAATGCTCTTCAATGTATTCGTAAAAAAACTGACTAGGAACTTGTATCGTTAAAACATTTTCTTTTAGCAGCACCGGCTTTATCGGCTCGAACCATGTATTGTAATGTTGCCACTCGACTATATCCTTTATAATAGTGAGACAATTATTCCAAACTGTTTCGCAAGCATTATCCATTATCTTCCGTAAGCCGTTTTAAATGTTTTAGAATAGTATTTTTCAGTGGGGTTCATTCAAAAATTTAAACAAAATTTGTTTGCAGAAATTTTATCAACAACAAGGCGAATATCAAAAGAATTTGTTGAAAAAAAAATTTTTTATTCCACGATTTTCACCATTTAAAATGAAATTTAACTCCAAAAAAATCAAATAAAAATTAATTCCAAAAATCACCGGATTTTAAAAGTCAGAACTGCATTGGTTTAAAAGCGAAAAGACGATTTTTTCGGAGGATTTAAAAAAAGATTTTTTCTCTCAGAAATTGTTTTGAAATTATTTTTTTAAGAGAAAATTAAATGTGTAAAACATTTTTTGATATTCTGATTGGATACAGCATCTTTACCGCGAATGAATTTACCTTTAAAAAAAATTATTGAATCATGAGTTACGAATTAACCGGAAAATTATTTTTAAAATTTGATACTGTTCAAAAAACGGAGACTTTCAAGACAAGGGAATTTGTCGTTGAAAAATCAGAAGATATTAATGGCAAATTAATTACCAGCTATATTAAATTCCAATGCCTTCAAGACCGCACTGGCATTGTGGATCGGGTAAATGTAGGTGATGAAATTAAAGTGCACTTCAACATCAAAGGAAGTAAATGGGAAAAGAACGGAACCGTTTCTTATTTCAATAATCTCGATGCATGGCGCATCGAACAAATTTTGCAACCTGCGAAAAACGAATCTGGCAATGAACACCTTGAACCTTTGGATACTTTTACGGCTGCCGGTGATGAGACCAACGATGATCTTCCTTTTTAAAAAATAATAAATATTTCTCAAAAAGTTTCCCGGATAACAACCTGGCACTGATAGATATGCAACAAAAAATTTCGCTAAAACTTATCCCGGCAAGTGCTTCAGATCATTCAACAATTATTGAAAATATTGCCAATAGAACAGGTAAAAAATCCGGGGATATTTCAGGCTATCACCTGCTCAAAAGATCGATTGATGCAAGAGGGAAAAATATATCGATAAACCTTACCGTTAATGCATTTATTAATGAACCTTTTCATGAACGAATTTTACAGCCTTTTGATTTCAAAGATGTAAATAATTCTCCTAAAAAAGTGGTAATCATTGGTGGAGGACCTGCCGGTATTTTTGCCGCTTTACAATTAATTGAAATGGGAATAAAACCGATCATTCTCGAACGAGGCAAGGAGGTGCGGGCAAGGAGGAGAGACCTCGCACTTTTAAATAAAGAAGGAATAATTAATCCTGATAGCAATTATTGTTTTGGAGAGGGTGGAGCCGGAACCTATAGTGATGGAAAATTATATACCCGGAGTTCCAAGCGTGGAGACATTAATCGCATTTTGAATTTATTTGTCCATTTTGGGGCAGATGAAAATATTTTATATAATGCGCATCCTCATATTGGTACCAACAAGTTACCGGCAATTATAACTGCCATGCGTACACGAATAGTAGATTGTGGCGGAGAATTTCATTTTGGGAAAAAGCTGGTTGATTTTTCTATAAGCAAAAATGAATTGAAATCTGTAAGAACTGAAGATGGAGATATTTTTACCGCCGACTCTTATATTCTTGCAACCGGCCATTCTGCCCGGGATATTTTTATTTTATTACATCAAAAAAAGATAGAAATTAATTCGAAGGGGTTTGCTTTAGGAGTCAGGATTGAGCATCCACAGGAATTGATTAATTCGATCCAATACGGTAGAAATATTGCCGAATTGGATTGGTTACCTCCTGCTTCATACAGCCTTGTTGAGCAGGTGGAGGAAAGAGGGGTATTTTCTTTTTGCATGTGCCCGGGAGGCATCATTGCTCCTGCTTCGACCAGCGACGGGGAATTGGTGGTAAATGGATGGAGTCCTTCAAAAAGAAATAATCCATTTGCAAACAGTGGAATGGTGGTGCAGGTAGAAATAGAAGATGTAATTAAATATAATTTGAATAAAAAGAATGAGGATATCAATTTCGATTCTCCGTTATTGATGATGGATTTTCAAAAAGAAGTTGAGCAAAAAGCTTTTGAATCCGGAGGCGGAAAATTTGCTGCTCCCGCACAGCGGATGGTTCATTTTACCGAAGATAAATTTTCAGCCACTCTGCCGCGATGTTCTTACATACCTGGAATTACTTCCGCGTTGCTCAAAGATGTATTGCCACCTTTTATTAACCAGAGATTGAAAGTTGCGCTAAAAACGTTTGCAAAAAAAATACCTTCAAAAAACGGTCGTCACGGCTATTTTACTAATGAAGCAGTATTGGTAGCTACAGAAAG
>JBDTJV010000475.1:0-6261 GCA_039935675.1 Ginsengibacter sp.
AGCTTTTATACTACTATCACCGGTAGTTCGGGCTGAAATTTCTTTGTTCAACTTTTAGTTCTTAATTTCATCTTTGGTAATTCTATTGGGCTGACGTTCGGGCTAAAGAATAAAAATGCCAGACAGAAGCAAGCGGTGAAGTTGAAGGCTATAATTACATCTTGTTTGCCAGCAGTGGGTTGACGGAAAAAACATCATCTTTTGTGCCACCTAAAAATACCTTTACCAGCTTTTTGTTTTATTTTCATTTTTGGTAATTTTTTTGGGATTAGGTTCGGAAGGATGAAAATATAATTCACTGCTAAGCAACGCCCATAAAGTATACCACTTTATGACACGCTCCAAATCATAACAATAACTATTAAGTTTTATGGTACTATCCGAATTTAAACCAGGCCCAGCTCTGACTGAATTTGTTAGAATCTATAAAGTGGTAAACTTTTTTTTTGCCGACATTACAAACATTCCGTATAAGCCTTACCCACCAAGGCCGGAGCATTGTTTGAGTTTTTATCCAAGAGATACTGAAAGTGTTGAGTACGTAAATAGTGGTACAAAAATCGCCAACTTGAAAACGGTTTTAATCGGTCAACAAGATGAGGTAAGCAATCGGTTCGTAGGTAAAGATTTTTTAGTTATTCAAATAGTTTTTCGTCCAGGTGCATTGTTTCGCCTCACAGGTATTCCTTCTCATCAATTGAACAATTGTTATTTAGATGCCGAAATCTTTTTTTCAAAAGACATAAAAGAGGTAAATGACAAGCTCAATGATGCTTCTAATTTTAATGAAATGATAGTTGTCATAGAAGCGTTTTTGCTAAACCAAATTAACCGTGGCGTAAAAGAATTTCACCGGTTGGACCATCTGAGCAACAGGATTTTACAGTCAAATGAAAATCTCAACATAGAATCGCTTGCAAGAGAATTATGTTTGAGTTTAAGGCAATACGAACGGAAGTTTATAGAGCGGATGGGCATCTCACCAAGATATTTTAATAAAATTGTACGGTTTGAAAATGCTTTCAGGATGAAAAATAAACAGCCTCATTTGGATTGGCTAACCATCGCCATTCATTGTGGCTTTTACGACTATCAACATTTAGTAAAGGATTACAAGAAATTTACAAGCCAAACGCCAACAGAATTTCACCTTCTCGACAGTTCATCCCCAGAACGAAATTTTGGAGAATCGGATACCTACTAAATGTCGTTTTTGTACCACCTAATCAGTTTCCATTTGATTGACATTTGTGTTGTACACTTAAAAAGAATACAAAAATGGAAAGAAAGAAATTTTTACTCACAACGGCGGCAGCTATTCCTGCACTATTGATTGGACAAAATATTCATGCACAAAAACTAAAACGTCCTAAAAAAGGGTTCGTGGTAAAAGCGGCCCAAAGCAGGTTTGATGAAAAAACAGTATTGGGTGGAAAAACCCTAACGATATCAAAGTTTCTCAAAAGGATACAAACGGAGACTTGACAATTTTTGAATACGCTGGTCACGAAAAAGGTGGGCCACCGCTCCACGTGCATGCACACCAGGACGAAATATTTTTCATCCTTGACGGTGAATATCTTTTCCATGTTGGTGAAGACAAACACAATTTAAAAGCAGGAGACACCATTTTTTTACCAAGAACGGTTCCTCATGCTTTTGCACAATTAACAGACAACGGAAAAATGTTTTTTCTTTTTCAGCCATCAGGAAAAATGGAAGATTATTTCAGAGTTTTAGGGAACCTGACTTCGCCACCAACACCAGAACAAGGAGCAAAAATATTTGCTGATCATGACATGAAAGTAGTTGGGCCACCATTGCAATTCCAGGGTTCTCCATGATCGGAAAATAATCCGCGTATAGCAAAAGTATTTGCAAAAGCAGGGCTGGACAACGTAACATCAGCTATGTGCAATAATCAGGAGCGGTTCCCGCAGACGAGTTTGAATTTGGCTTTTAGTTTTTAACTTCAACTTTATATTTTCACTTTGGCATTTGTACCGAACTGGACAATCTATAAATTCCCTGCCTTCGCAAATAATCGAACGTTGTGCGTCACTTCCGGCAAGACCAGACAGACAATTAAAACTTTAAATACTAGTATGGAAAATAACTACGGAAATATTAATCGAAGAAATTTACTCCGACATCTTTCATTTGGAGCGCTAAGCGGTATTACAATTCTCAATATGGGTTGCAATTCTACCACGCCCCGAAAAGAAAATGAAATTGAAAGTTTGATAAACAAACCACTAAAACCTGTTCTTACGAAAGTTGGAGAAACCCAAAAGGCTGCAGATGGAATTGATTTTGGATTCAAACTTAGAAGCAACCAAACGAATGGACAATTTAGCTGCACGGAAGAAGTTTTAGCCCCCAAAACATTAGGATTAAGCCTTCACATGCATGAAAAACTAGACGAAATAATGCGTGTTCAAGAAGGTACAGTTCATGTTTTGGTAGGAGAAGAAATTTTCGAAGTTAACGCTGGTGAGTGGCATTTTAGACCACATGGTATTCCTCATGCCTATTGGAATCAGACTGACAAACCTGCTAAATTTAATGATATGTTTTTAAACCAGGACTTCGATAATTTCTTAGATGAACTTTTGCGTATGGCTAACAGACTAAGTAAACAAAATATTGCTCCTGATTCCAAAAAAGCAGAGGAACTGTTTGCTCCAATAGCCAAGCAATATGGATTCATAAATTTCCCTGAAAAAACACCGTATTTGTTGGAGAAGTATGGTTTAAAAATGGCTAACCTCTGACTTAATGAAGCGATCGCACAACAAAAATATTTGCAAAAGCAGGGCTGGACAATGTGACATCAGCTATGTGCAAGTATCAACGACGGTTCCTGCAGATGAGTTTCAATTTGGTTTTTAGTTTTTAACATCAACTATATATTTTCAATGGGGCATTTGTTCCGGGCTGGACGTTCAATGAATGCCCTGCCTTTGCAAATACTCGAACGTTTGTGGCAACCGCAGAAAAAACCACCCTATAACCTGGACAGTTTGGCGGCATCGACATTTTAATCACTTTCACAACCTTAACATTTAACAAAAAAAATATGACAGCACGTATAATTCGTATTCTTGGAATCGTTTTTTTGTGTTCCATTTGCTTCTTCCCTTTGTTACGATTCGTTGCACCTCTTTTGACAACAAAATCCCTGACTTTTTTCATTTTAATGAGCATTGTGCATTCTATGCTAATGATTGTGATTGCAATGTTTGTAAACAAAACTGCGAAAGGCACATTTCCTTTTGACCAGAATTATGAGCGGACTGGGTTGTTTTTATTTTTATCGGGTGTATTTTTTGTTGTTGCTTTTGGCATGGGTGCACCTCCAAGAGATGCAAATGTTTGGCTACAAAACAGTTCACATGAAATATTAAGAGCCATATGCCTTGAACTTGCTGCTTTTTCTTCTGGACTTGGATTGTATTATTTTAGCCGTTTAATCACAAATCATTTTTCTAAAACATTTGGTTTTGGTTTTTTATTTTTGGCAGTTTTAGGCATAGGGCTAACAATTTACGACTTCTATTGGGGGCTTGTTATCATTCCCAATGACATTGAAACCTGGTCAAAGCAAGGCAAGGACTTGAATCAATTTTTCGATAAATACGACATGAAAAATGGGCTAAGAGGGACAGCAAGATGCTTAATATACATAGTTTCCATTTTGACATTTTTCATAGGTTGGAAATTGCATTTAATCAAATCTTGGGTTGCAATAATTTTATCTATTCTTTGCATTTTCTTTTTCCAAGATGTTTTTGTGTCGTTGATATCAGATGTATCTCAAATAAATTTGAAGATTGGCATGGTGCCAGTAGTGGCTTTAAGTCCATTATATCTATTTGGTGTTTATTTGATTTCGACTTACAAAAATCAACAAACTCTAAAATAGACCATTGGACGGTTTCCTAATTTGGTCGTCACATTATTCACTTAACATCGGCGGACAAAATAGTGGCTGCCACCAACATTAAGAACAATAGCCGCAAGCCCCAATTAAAAAGCCCCCATTAAAAATAGATTTGTGGTGCTTTCGGTTATTGTTGACCGACACCGGCTAAGTTGGTGGTTCTGCTATAGGGTGATTTGTAGGGCTGTGATTTGTAGATTAGTTTTGTAATGCCTTATCAGCCTAGGTTTAGAGGCATATAAATGAGGTTTGTTTTACAGGTTGCCCAATAATTCCCTTACCCATATTGATAGTTTACTTTTTGTGCTAACCAATAATAAGAGCCTTTTAATTTTTTAAGGCCCTGCCTGCTTTTTACGGTGGTGCATTGTCCGGTGATGCCGCCAGAAGTATAATTATCTTATCTTTTTTCTTTAAAGGGATGTTGTTGTTTTGCATTGGATAGCTAATGCTGATAAGCACTAATTCTCCCCGGTTGCATTTCGGGCAAAGTGTGATGTTTTTGCCATACTTTTCCAACATTCGCAGGCTCACGGGAATCTCCACTTTAACGGGTAGAGGACTGGTTCCAATTGCTCACGGACAGCGTTGTGCCGCTTTACTTTTCTATGATTCTGCAATAAACCATAATAGCGGATCTTTGCAAACCGTTTGGGAAGAATCCCGAAATGATCGGGATAAGTTGTGCAACTCAAAGCGCCGTAAAAATTCCGTGATGAATAAAGCTATTTCCTTTTGTTCTGCATTCCCGTACTGGTTATTTCGGTACAGCGAGTCATATTGTCAAAAGCTTTTTGGTAATTTAAAACTTAAGCGGTATCTCTCTTGTTACTTGTGTTGATACACCATAAAATAATTTCAACACAGCTTCTTTTGCATCTTCAGGAACAACAAATAACAGATTCTCCTGCTGTGAGGCATGCGCCCCAACATAAATAGAAACAGATTGTTCAAGTGAAATGGGAACCTTGTTTACCAGCAGCGTAAAATTTGCGTCTGAAAGATTTTGGCCAAAGCCTGTTTCATCAGTAGCACGTATTTGCAGTGTAAGGAGTTTGTGATCATTATCCTGCTTTTCAATAGTAGCAGTAAGTATTTCAATCTTTACCCTACCTTCATAATGTTCACTTAAATGAACAGGCGCCCTGTCCCAGGTTACCGTATCAACAGTAGCGGGAATAACAGGAGTTTCTGATTTTTCAATGCTTTTGGAAGGAGGTGTATATACGACAACTGAATCTCGCCTGGACTTACTTTCGCTTGTTGCCATTTTAGTCTTTGAGCATCCTGACTGGTTTAACGCAAGTATGAGCCCGGTAATTGCAGTAATGCCACCGGCAACGGCAGTAATGATACCGGGTAAAGTTTGCCACCAGCTTTTATCAGTCTCACTCATATATTTTAAATTATTTTTGTCCGGGAAAAGAAGGGAAATTAAAGTCGCCTTTTTTATTGATCTAAAACACAATAGCAAAAACTATAAATCAAAGTAACAATTATTTTCTCTTTTCCGCAATATTTTTGAAAAAATTCTAGTTTGTGGACACGAGCCTTGGGCAGCGATTCTCACTATTGCTCAACCCTTTTTTATAAACCATGTATGGATAACTTTAAATTAATTAAACACATTGGGGCAGCGCTTTGAAGACATTCTGGTTCGGGGGACACTAACCAAGACTTAGGCTCGTAGGGAAATGAAGCTAAATGAAATTTACTATATCAATTATCCTCTCCTTATATATTTAAACTTGAACGCATTGTTGTCATAACAGAATCCATTAATGAAGAACGTAGATTTTTATTTCTTTGATTAGCGGGAAATGAATTTATAAATTTTTCTGTACTCAAAATAACCTTGATGTTAGTGGAAATGGATTATCGGGATTAATTCCTGCTTTTGCAGAAAGGGTGATACCCGGAAAGGCTTTATCCGATACTTGTTTCAAATTTATGAACGGCTCCTAAGAATCTCCGGTGAGATTTTTATAAACACCAGCAAGTGTTGGCGCTGCTGCTTCAACAATTTGTTTAATGGAAAATCCGGGTCGAGTAAAAATATCATAGATAAAAAATAGCGAGCATTTTATGAACTTTTTTCCCACGGATGTGTTTCGGTTGAAAGGAAAAATATTTATAGTTTTCAAGTTTCTTTCGGTTGGACAAAGAGAGAGTTTTTTAAAACCTGGAATATCTTTAATTTTTTCGTCTACTTTGAGGTTGCCAGGAAAACTATTTTATGGTTTTCGACATCTCTTGGGCTGACAGGAATTTCTAAAAATTCCTTTTATTTGTTTGTACTGTAACGGTCAAAAATGGCA
>JBDTJV010000476.1:0-2881 GCA_039935675.1 Ginsengibacter sp.
GCATGATCCATTTTTTTGTTAGGTATGAATTGGCCAAGGGAATAGTTACCAGGATTGAGGTGCCCAGTTTAATAGAACCTTTTTATTCTTTTCATTCATAACATCTATCACAATAAAAATCAAATTAAAATACCAGATACTCATTGACTCACATTAGATCAAAACTATTTATATAACATGCACCAGCCATTACCAAAAAAAAGGTGGTATCGTTTGATTCCAATTATTTTTATCACCTATAGTCTCGCTTACATCGACCGGGCCAATTTTGGTTTTGCACTGGCAGGTGGGATGGCTCACGATCTGAGCATGACAACAGCTATGTCTTCCTTATTGGGTTCGTTGTTTTTTCTAGGCTACTTTTTCTTCCAGATCCCGGGTGCATTATATGCGGCTAATAAAAGTGCCAGGAGATTAATATTCTGGGCCTTGATCCTTTGGGGCGGTCTGGCAATGGCTACCGGCATGGTGAAAAATGTGGATTTGCTTATTATCATCCGCTTCATGTTAGGAGTAGTGGAAAGTGCCGTATTTCCTTCTTTATTGATATTCATAAGTAGATGGTTTACAAAAAAAGAACGCTCAAGAGCCAACAATTTTCTGATTCTTGGCAATCCTGTAACTATTTTATGGATGTCAATTCTTTCCGGCCACCTCGTAGGAACGCTTGGTTGGCGCATGATGTTTATCCTTGAAGGAGCACCCGCAATTATCTGGGCTTTCTTCTGGTGGTATTTGGTAAATGACAAAGTAAAAGATGCCAAATGGTTATCCGAATCACAGAAAAATAATGTGGAGGAGCAATTGGCATCAGAACAAAAAAACATCAAACCTGTAAAAAATTATGGAGCCGCTTTTAAATCAAGAGCGGTTGTTTTATTGTGCTTTCAGTATGCGCTTTGGAGCATTGGCGTTTATGGATTTGTAATGTGGCTGCCCACTATCATTAATGAGGCGCCAAACATGAACATAGTTAAAACCGGATGGCTTTCTTCAGTTCCTTATATTCTCGCCATTATTATGATGTTGACCGTTTCTCATTATTCAGATAAAACATTAAAGAGAAAAGAATTTATCTGGCCCTTTCTTTTGGTGGGAGCTATTTCTTTTTATGGATCTTATTTGGTAGGCAACAGTAATTTCTGGCTTTCTTTCACGTTGTTGGTAATAGCGGGAGGCGCCATGTACGCACCTTACGGTCCTTTCTTTGCAATAATTACAGAAATACTACCTCGCAACGTATCAGGCGGGGCAATAGCATTGATTAATAGCTTTGGCGCATTGGGAGCTTTTGTAGGCGCTTATGTTGTGGGTTATCTAAACGGTTTGACCGGAAACTTTGATGCATCTTACATTCTTATGGCAGGCTCTCTTTTTCTTTCAGGAATATTAACAATATTGGCAATAAAAAATAAGCCTGAAATAACTCTTTAAAAAGAAGCAGGAGAATTTACCATTACATTTCGAAAATGAAAATCAGGATTATTTGTTGCTTTACTATTTTGATTGGCCTGGTTACCTGCTCTAAAAGCAGTAAAATAAGCAACAAGAAATATTGCATTGTTTCCAAAAATTCCTGTACTTTTTTCATAAATATTTGGCTTAAATTTTCTTAGATTTACAGTTAAATTTTCTAACTTGCAGCGCTAATTTTTTGGACTTTAATTTATTAATGCATTCTAATTTCAAATAGTAAGTTGCCAAACAAAAAACCACCTTCTATTATCCCCTGGGATGACGAAAAACGACTGGCTAAGTTGCACGGGTATGAGATTTTAGATACTCATTCTGAAGAGGAATTTGACCAAATTGCCCAGCTCGCCGCGGATTTTTTTGATTGCAGGGAAGCACTAATAACTTTTGTTGATACAGATACTGTCTTTTTTAAATCAAACCTTAGCACACTAAATGAAAACAAGGTGCCTAGAAAGGACAGTCTTTGTTCGTTAACTATACTCGACAATAAGGTGACCGTAATAGAAGATGCCAGCCAGTTCGATGATTTGATGGAAAGCCCTTACGTATGCAAGCCAGGTGGGATAAGGTTTTATGCAGGCGCACCTTTAATTACGTCCGAAGGTTTAAAATTGGGGAGCATTTGTGTTTTTGATAATAAACCCCGAACTGCAACTCCGAGGCAAGTTAAAATGTTGGCCGACTTAGCCAAAATCGTAATTGATAAATTGGAAAATCGCGCCTTGACTAAAAGGATGGTGGCCATTCAAACAGAATATGTCAGCCGTTCTGTTCATGATATGAAAAATTACATTGGGAACCTTTTGCTTGCCACGGAAATGCTCCAGGATGCAATTGTGGATGAAAAAATGAAGGATTTACCTAAAATTATTAATCAAAATGCTAATCGTCTTTCTGAGCGCATGAATGAAATGCTCAACTTATCTAAGATTGAAAGCAGCGCTTATAATTTAACCCTGCAAAAATGCAATATCGCTGGTATATTAAATGATGTCATTAGCAATTATTCAACGATGAGTAATAATAAAAACCAGGTGATCGTAAAAAAATACGCGCCGGAAATTTTTGTTATTGCTGATTGTAAAACAATGACCGAAATATTTGAAAACCTGCTCAGCAATGCCATTAAATATTCTTTTCCATCTTCAGAAATCAGCATTACTTCTGAAGAAAACGAGGAGAATACGATTGTGGGGTTTCATGATAATGGACAAGGTTTAAGTGAGGAAGACCTGGGGAAAATATTTACCCGCTATGCAAAAATCAGTTCGATGCCCACCGGCAAAGAAAGTTCAACCGGGTTGGGATTGACGATTACTAAAATCCTCGTAGAACTTCACGATGGAGATATCTGGGTAGAAAGCATGGGCAAAGACAAAGGCGCTTCTTTCTATGTTTCTTTGCC
>JBDTJV010000477.1:0-3462 GCA_039935675.1 Ginsengibacter sp.
GTATTGTTTTTTGCAGTTACAGGATTGGAAAAGCCAACCTTTGGCATGATGTAACTCACGAGATCGGGCACAACTGGTTTCCAATGATTGTAGGTTCTGATGAAAGAAGTTTCATGTGGATGGACGAAGGAATGAATACTTTTATAAATGGATACGCATCTAATTCGTTCAATCATGGAGAATATGGAGATACAACTAACAGGAGCATTTTAATGATGTCAAGAACAATGGAACGCGCAAAAGATCCATTGATGACCCCTCCGGAAGCTATCAGCCTTCGCGATTATGGACAATATTATTCAAAAACAGCGGTAGGTTTGAATATTCTTCGAAATTCTGTACTCGGTCCTGATCGGTTTGATTTTGCTTTTAAAACCTATATCAAGAGATGGGCGTATAAACATCCTCAACCCATTGATTTTTTCCGTACGATGAATGATGCAGCAGGGGATAACCTGAATTGGTTTTGGAAAGAATGGTTTTATGAAACATGGAAGCTCGACCAGTCGGTAAAAGGTGTGAAATATGTCGATAACGATCCTGCTAAAGGATCATTGATCACCATAGAGAATTTACAACAACTGGCAATGCCTGTAGTAGTAAAAGTGACCGAAGAAAATGGCAAGACTCAAACGATCAATCTACCTGTAAATGTTTGGCAACGCGATACAGACTGGACTTTCAAATATAATTCTACTTCGCCCATCGCATCGGTGGTTTTGGATCCAAATGATGAATTACCGGATGTAAACCGGGCCAATAATTCATGGCAGAATAAAGATGGAAAATAATTATTGAGCTAAGCCGGACGATAAAGAAATTAGTCCGGCTTTTTTTTGTTTCAAAATTATTTGAAATAGTAAATCAACAATTAACCCCAAATTCTATTTTATTGCCCATCTGAAAATTTTAAAGCGATCCGTTTTTCTACACCAGTGGTAATCCTAAATTGAACTGAAAGTGTAACTTCACATCTTTGGTTATTTAAGTGAATAAATTTCAAATCAGAAAATGCAATTAAAAGATTCTATTTCTCTCGCTTTTCGCACGGTCAGAAGCAACAAACTTCGTACAGGTATTACTGTAGCTATTATTGCCTTTGGTATCATGGCGCTTATTGGTATTATTACTGCGATCGCGTCCATGAATCAAAGTCTTTCTGAAAACTTTGCCACAATGGGTGCAAATTCATTCAGCATCCAATACCGCGACAGGAACATCCGTATTGGCGGAGGTGGAAGGCAGGTGAAGAAAACCAATACCAGGGAACTTAAAGAAAAAAAATCCAATGAAAGAAAGATCATTACATACCAGCAGGCCAGGCTGTTTAAAGAGCGATTTTCGTTTCCTGCCCTGGTTAGTATTTCGCTTTCGGGACCTCAAAGTATCATTGTATCAAATGAACAGGTAAAGACCAATCCAAATATTTCGATGATCGGTGGTGATGAAAATTATTTAATTCAAAATGGATATACTCTTGCACAGGGAAGAAATTTTAATAAACTGGATGTTGAAAGCGGGCGGAATATCTGTATTTTGGGAAATAGCGTTGCTAAAAAATTGTACAATGATTATCCACTAAAAGCATTAGACCAGGTTATTAAGGCAAACGGAATTAATTACCGTGTGATAGGAGTGCTTAAGGACAAAGGATCCAGTGCTTTTTTTAATGCGGATAATGTGGTTATAACTACGTATAATAATATTCGGAGGCTTTTTCCAACCGATGGAATTTCTTACAATATCGGCGTCATGGTGAATAATATTGAACAAATGGAGCCCGCTATTTCTGAGGCCAAAGGAGTTTTCAGACCGATCAGGGAACTGGCAGTAGATGAGGCAAATAATTTTTATATTGATAAAAGTGATAGCATTGCTGAGGTTTTTAAAAGTAGCCTTGGATCTATCACTACTGC
Source organism: Ginsengibacter sp. (assembly GCA_039935675.1). GTDB lineage: Bacteria > Bacteroidota > Bacteroidia > Chitinophagales > Chitinophagaceae > Ginsengibacter. The sequence continues at coordinate 1,917 of JBDTJV010000477.1, forward strand.
AGCAGCCTTCATTGGTCTGATTACTTTGATAGGCGCGGCTATTGGATTGATGAACATCATGCTTGTCGCGGTGAGCGAACGCACACGGGAAATAGGATTGATTAAAGCCATTGGCGGTAAAAGCAGCAGCATACGCGCCCAGTTTCTTTTTGAATCTGTTTTTATCAGTTTGATTGGAGCCATTTTAGGCATCATACTGGGAGTAATTGTAGGAAATGTAGTAGGGCTCTTTTTAAGTACAGGGTTTGTAGTTCCCTGGATATGGGTAATTATCGGTATCGTAACCTGTTCTGCCGTTGGTCTTTTTGCAGGTCTTTATCCGGCAGTGAAAGCGGCAAATATGGATCCTATCGTTGCATTAAGATATGAATAACCCTGTTTTAATAAATTAATAACGCCAATCGTAATTTGTACAGCTGAAAAATTATTTTTTGAAAATATTGTTTGTCATTTATTTAACTTTCAAATATTTGATTAACTTGTGCGCAGCTTGAAAATATTTTTTGAATAAATACCCGATATAAATTTTTTTTTCATTACACTTGCATTATCAAATTTTTACTTATACAATTTTAAACTTAAACCTAAAATTAAACCAACATGGCAGATTTAAAGACACCTGCAAACGTTACAGTGAACGCAACCACATCGGTGCAGGCAAAAAAGTCAAATAACCTCGTTTCACTCCTCGCTCCGATTATTTGTATTTTAGCCGGTTATATTATCTGGCGTTTTGTTATCGGATCAGACAGCAACTTCACGCAACCAGATCCTAAAGGCGGATTCTGGCCAAACCAGTTAGGGCCTAAAGGTGACCTACCAAGGATGTATGAGGGTGGTATTATTGTACCTATCCTTATTGGCTGTTTTCTTATCGTATTGACTTTTGTAATTGAAAGATCTTTAACTGTTGCCAAAGCAGCTGGTAAATCATCAAATGCAGAATTTATCCGCAAAGTGCAGTTTTATCTTGCTGATAAAAAAGTTGATGCTGCTATTGCAGAGTGCGACAGGCAAAAAGGTTCTGTTGGTAATGTAATGAAAGCCGGTCTTCGCAAATACAAACAAATGATGACTGATACTGAACTGGATACTGAACAGAAAGTGCTTGCCATTCAAAAGGAAATTGAGGAAGCAACGTCACTGGAATTACCCATGTTGGAGAAAAATCTCGTTTTCCTATCTACACTCGCCTCTGTATCTACATTGATTGGGTTGTTGGGAACGGTTGTGGGAATGATTCGTGCATTTGGTGCTTTGGGTGAATCTGGTGGTGGTGATGCAGCACGTACCTTATCAATTGGTATTGCTGAAGCATTGTACAATACGGCTTTGGGAATTGGTACTTCTGCATTCGCGATCATTACTTACAACATTTTTACTACAAAGATTGATGCGATAACTTATGGTATCGATGAATCAGGGTTTACTTTGACACAAAGTTTTGCTTCTTTGTATAAATAATTTTGTGGAATTTTTGGAATCTTGAATCTAATTATTAAAATATACATCTAATGGCAAGAGCGAAAATAAAAAGGGGTAGTAC
>JBDTJV010000478.1:0-4896 GCA_039935675.1 Ginsengibacter sp.
TCGATTTTCATTCCTACAAAGACCAGGTCATCTTTGAAAGATCTGAAGTTATGAAACCGGATGATACTCCGTACACGATTTTTACGCCGTATTCCAAAATATGGAAAAATATGCTTTCAGAAAATGAGATCACTTTTCATGCTTCTGAAAGATTACTTTCTCAATTAATAAAGTCGAAATCTTTGGATTTTCCTACTTTAAAAGACATAGGTTTTGAAAATATAAAAAGTGAAGTTTCTAAGCCCGAGATTGACAAAGAATTGATTGCTCATTATTCTCAAACACGAAATATTCCGGCGATCAAGGGCACCTCTCATCTTGGTGTTCATCTGCGTTTTGGCACAATTAGCCCCAGGAAGTTGGTAAAAATTGCATTAGAAAACGGATCTTCTTTCCTTAATGAACTAATCTGGCGAGAGTTTTTTATGATGATCCTATATCATTTCCCGCATGTAGTTGATCATCCGTTTCACAAAAAATATGAGCATATAAAATGGAGAAATAATGAGGAAGAATTTAAGAAATGGTGCAATGGTGAAACCGGGTTTCCCATAGTAGACGCGGGCATGCGCCAACTGAACGAGACCGGCTGGATGCATAACCGCATAAGGATGGTTGTTGGCAGTTTTTTGACAAAAGATCTTTTAATAGATTGGCGGTGGGGTGAAGCTTATTTTGCCGAAAAGTTATTGGATTATGAATTGTCTTCTAATAATGGTAACTGGCAATGGGCAGCAGGTTGCGGCTGTGATGCAGCTCCTTATTTTAGAATTTTTAATCCTGAATTACAAACCTCAAAATTTGATCGTGATCTGATATATATTAAAAGATGGATCAAAGATTATAAAGACAATTATCTTCCTCCAATTGTAGTTCACAAGGAGGCAAGAACCCTTGCGCTGGATGCTTACAAAAAGGCAATGGAAGTAAAATAACAAACCTGGTTATTTGTTCGTTTACTATTCCAACACTTTTTCCATTTGCATACTTCTTGATCCCTTTATCAAGAATTGGGTATTTTCGAATTGTTGATCTTTCATCCAATTTCTCGCCTGTTCGGCATTTTCGAAATGAATGTAATCGCTTTTTATTTCTCCAAAATTCTTTCCTACTAAAACGACTTTGTTCCATCTATGCTGATCAATCAGAGAAATGATCGCCGCATGTTCCTTTTCACTTTCTGTTCCTAACTCCATCATTGATCCTAACAATAAAACTTTTTTATCACCTTTCATCTTTGCAAAATTTTCTATTGCTGCTTGCATGCTTCCCGGGTTAGCGTTGTAAGCATCTAAAATAATTGAATTGGAACCGCGTTGAATCAATTGTGAACGGCTATTGGAAGGTTGATAATTTTCTATGGCACCTTTAATTTTTTCAGCATTAATTTTAAAATATTTTCCCACGCAAACAGCAGCGAGCACATTCGGCAAATTATATGCGCCTACCAAACTTGTTTGAATAGTAAAAGGACTTTTATTCTCAATTCTTACTTTGATAAAAGGATCATTTCTTACAATTTCACCTCTTTCATTTTCACTTTTGCTACCATAAAAAACAACATTATTTAGCGATTGTCCCAAATCATAAACAGCCACATCATCGGTATTGACAAAGATAGTTCCGCCATGATTTTTTAAATATTCAAACAACTCTCCTTTTCCTTTTTTTACACCTTCTTCACCCCCAAAACCTTCCAAATGTGCTTTACCAATATTAGTAATTAGCCCATGAGTTGGCTTTGCATATTCACAATAGCCGGCTATCTCGTGTAAATGATTGGCACCCATTTCTATCACAGCCATTTCCGCATCCGGTTCTATTTTTAAAATAGTCAGTGGAATTCCAATGTGATTATTCAGGTTCCCTTTTGTAGTATACGTTTTATAAGTTGTGGCCAGCACTTCATGCAAAAGTTCTTTCGTTGTTGTCTTTCCATTGCTTCCTGTGATGGCAATAAATGGAATTGAAAATTGTTCCCTATGGTATTTTGCAAGTTGTTGAAGCGTTATCAAAACATCATCTACATAAATGATTTTTTCATCGTCAAAACCAACAGGCTCGTCAGCTACAACATAAGCGGAACCAGCATCTAAAGCCTGTTTTGCAAATTGGTTTCCATTGAAATTGGGACCTTTCAATGCAAAGAAAAAATCGTCTTTTTGCAATTTTCTCGTATCAGTTTGAATGCTAGAATATTGCTGATAAATTTTATAAATGTCTTCAATTTTCATCCAACAAATTTATGACTAAGAGGTTCAAAAAAATCACATTTTATTCAATGGCAAGTTGGCACCAAGGGCAAATTGAATACTATCTTTGCTTTATGGAAGAAAAAGCAAAACCAATCTTCAACAAACGGATCTTTTGGGATGTGGATTTTGAAAAAATAAACTATGATGCAAAAGCGAATTTTGTTATAGAGCGTGTGTTTGAACGTGGTGATGTGGAAGATATTCGTAACTGTAGACGCTATTATGGAGAAGAAAAAGTAAGTGAAGCGTTGTTGAATGCAAAGTTTTTACCTGAACATACGATGTATTTAGCAAGTGCCTTAATCAACAAACCCATAACCGAATTCCGATGCTACAAATTAAGACAGTTGAACCCCATGCTTTTTCCGTATTAAAGCAATTGATGGTAATGCCTGAATTGAAGAATTTTTGCCTAGTAGGCGGCACTGCATTATCTCTATTATATGGTCATAGAAAATCTGTTGATTTGGATTTATTTTCTAACTTGCCATTTGAAAATCAAGATGTCATTTTTGCTCTTGAAAAAAAGTTTAAAAATTCTTTTGTTAACAGATCAACAAACCCCCGCTTCGGCATTTTCTGTTTTATTGATGATGTAAAAATTGACATTATTCGTCATCCGCATCCATTGATAAGGCCGCAGCAGCATCTTGAAAACATGCGGTTGTTTTCTACGGAAGATATTATCGCCATGAAAGTCCAGGCGATATTAGGCCGTGGCAAAAAGAAAGATTTCTGGGACATTGCAGAGCTTTTAAATCATTATACCATCGACGATTTTATTCGATTTCATAAAGAGAAATATGCTTCACAAAATTTATTGATTACTGTGCCTCAAGCCATTACTTATTTTGCAGATGCCGAAGAAAGTGAAGATCCGGTAAGCCTGAAAAAGCAAACCTGGAAAGGGGTTAAGCAATTCATTAATGGAAAAGTTAATGAATATTTGTTGTAGGATAGATGAATATTCGACCATTTATTTATATAACAGAGGTGGCACCTTTTTGAAAAGGTGACCTCTGAATGACTACGCCGTTCCATCTTTTACTCCTTTAAAATAGCCAACTGATTCTGCAATTCCCGGCAAAGGATCTTTCATATCTAATTCAAATTCGATACTGCAATGTGCGGGATATTTTATTTTTCTCAGCGCTCTTACCAAAGCCGGAAAATTAATAATACCACGCCCAGCCTCGATCGCCTGGCCATCCTGTGCGGCTTTCGTGACATCTTTTATATGCAGATCAAATATTCTTCTATCGTATTTTAAAACCGCTTTGGCAGGATCCACACCGGCCCTTTGGGCATGGCCAATATCAAGACAAAGACCCATACGGGCATCTTTATTCTTGATGAGATCATACGCGATCTCAGGACTAGGATACATTTTATCTTCAGGTCCGTGATTATGAATGGCTAATCTAATATTGTAAGATTTTACTTTTTGCTCTGCATAATCTATTAAATCATGGTTGGGTACACCTACAATAATATTGACGCCCACATTTTTTGCATATTCAAAGGCCTGGTCCACGGCTTCTTTGCTTTTCATATAAATAACGCCAACTGCATAAATAGTAATTCCTCCGTTTTTATATTCATTTACTACCTCATCAATTTTTTCTTTGGTGCTGTTTATTGGTAAATGAAAATCCTTTATCGACATGGAATGAATATCCACCCTCTGCATCATTTTTATGGAGGTGGGAATATCAAAGTTCAAAAAAGTATAATCTGCAATACCCATGGGAAGGTCGTTCCGGGCCGGTGCTTTTTCAAAATTGAATTTTTCACTTTTGCCGATCAAAGGAGATAATGTAGCTACTGAAAATCCAAGCGTTGTATTCCTGATAAAATTTCTACGTGATGACATATTGTTTCAGATTTTTTTAAATGATACTTATTTATTTCAATACTTGTATTTTAATACTTCTATAAGATACCTGGTCACCATGATCCTGCAGCAGGATATGTCCTTTATCCCACAAACCAAAATTTTTCCAGTTCTTGTATTTGCTGATCTCAACAAGGTGTTTAAACTCTTTTGATTCTCGTTGGTACTCCAACATTTTATATCCATTCAGCCAATGCTCTACATGGTTATCAGGATAAACGACGATTCTGCCTCGATTCCATTCGCCGACCGGTTTTAATGCAGCAGGAATATTATTTCGGGGAATAAGGTCATACAAAGAAGAAGTGGTACGATCGAAATTTCGCCCAAGTTTCGCATCGGGATGTAATTTATCATCAAGAACCTGGTATTCAAGCCCGATGCCAGACATGCCATGAGTGTCATAACTTTCTTTTACAAAATATTTTACACCACTATTAGCAACTGGTGTTAGTTTAAATTCAAATTGTAAATCAAATGCGCCATATTCTTTATCAGTAATGATGTCGCCGCCCTTTCCTTCCTGTTGTCCGTTGGACGCTAATACGGTTAATACACCATCTTTCATTATCCAGCCAGAATCAGGAAAAGCTTTTTTATCGATCCCACGCCAGCCCTCGGAAGTTTTACCATTCCAAAGAAGTGTAACGCCGTTTTTCTTTTCCTGGCCGGAAAGATTGTTTGGTATTAAATCCTCTACAAAGATGCCGTCATCAGGTTTGGGTTTTAGATCGGTTGTTTTAATCC
>JBDTJV010000479.1:0-2507 GCA_039935675.1 Ginsengibacter sp.
GTCCTTCTTGATAAAATATGAAGTGTTCTGCGGATCTCTTCATCACGGCCGATTACAGGGTCCAACTTATTGCTCCTTGCGAGTTCATTCAGATTTTTGGCATATTTATTTAGAGCATTGAATTGAGTATCTGATGTTTGCGAATTAACAGTAGATCCTTTCTTCAAATCTTTTATAGCAGCGATCAGATCTTTTTCTGTTAATCCTGCATCTTTCAAAATCTTTGCCCCATCATCATTTCCCTGTACAATGGCCAACAGCAAATGTTCTACGCTTACGAATTCATCACTAAATAGCTTCAGATCAGAGGTGGCGCGCAATAGTACATTATTCATATCACGACTTATTACCTGGGCTGGTTCGCCGCTGCCTATTTTTGGAAGTTTGCCAATCGCCTCATCAACTTTACTTTCAACAAAATTTACATTTACGTTGTTTTTTTTCAAAAGAAAATCCACAGGACTATCATCATCAGTTAATAAAGCTTTCAACAAGTGTTCTACTTCAATATTTGGATTTTTTTCATTGAATGCCAGTTGTTGTGCTTTTTGAAATATTTCCTGCGATTTTATTGTTAAATTACTTGGATTCATATTATAACTATTTTTATAAAAGTTAAACTAGTAGCACAAATATTAATCCAAGTCTCAAAGTTGAAATTATGTCTTGTTCTAACTATAAAACCTGTCTCAAATGCAGTCTGGTTGCTATTTTCATGCTATTTTTTCAGTTCGGATTTTCCCAATATAATTTTCAGAAAGCGGGAGAATGGATGAAAAACAATCTCAATGAACTGGGTGGAAGGGGTGTTCTCGTAATTGTGAAAGATGGCAAAATAGTTTACAATCTTTCGGAAAATAACCTTTCTCCAAGACAAAGAATTGCTTTAAAACTTATTGCACGAAGAAATCACAAAGATGAAAACCAGGCTGTCAGAGACATGTCATTTACCAGTCCTGGTCCAATCGCAAGTTGTAGCAAATGGCTGAGTGCTGCACTGGTAATGACTTTCGTTGACGACGGTAAATTAAGACTTGAAGATACAGTCGGTCAATTTCTTCCCATCCTATCAAAATATAACAAAGGCAGAATTACAATAGCGGATTGCCTCTCTCATCTCACAGGTATCGACGGCGGAAATGGAAAAAAGTCCAGGAGTCTTATTACGGATAACCAAAACATGGACCAGGTGATGGAAAAAATTGCTTTATTGCCAATAGAGGGAAAACCGGGCACTGTTTTCCATTACAGTAATATTGGTTTGGAAATAGCAGCTGCGGTTGTCGAAAAAATAAGTGGAAAAGATTTTAAAGAGTTGTTTAAAGAAAGAATTGCGATTCCCTGCGATATGGAAAATACGAATTTTGGAACTGAAAAAATTCCTTTAGCCGCGGGTGGTATTATAAGTACGCCCCAGGATTATATTCATTTTCTTCAAATGATTTTGCAAAATGGAACCTATGACGGAGAAAAAGTTTTGTCAAAAGAATCTGTTATAAAAATGCAGCAGGATTATACAAAGGATGCCCGCAAATCGCACTCTCCGGATGCTTCAGGTACGTTTGATTATGGGTTGGGAGAGTGGATTTTTGAAAAAGGAAAAGTCAGGGCCAATGTGGTTTCAAGTCCCGGATTATTTGGGAGTTTTCCATGGGTGAATAATCAAAGAAAATATGCAGGATTTTTATTTGTATTCAACATTAACAGGCAAGGAAGGGAAGAAGAATATAAAGAATTACAGAATATTATTGACCAACAAATAACAAACTGATAGCCTTGCTCTACTGCAAACAAATTATTTTTGCAAGATTAATGACATCCATTTTACAACATACAGAATTTATTAAGAATGCGGCTCATTCACTTGGCTTTGATTATTGCGGAATCGCAAAAGCAGAAAAACTGGATGAAGAAGCAAGGCGTTTGGAATACTGGCTTAGTAAAGGTTTCAACGGAAAGATGAGCTATATGGAAAATTATTTTGACCTGAGAATTGATCCTGCAAAATTAGTTCCGGGAGCCAAATCAGTCATTACTTTATTGCTTAATTATTTTCCTTCCCAACAACAAAATACAGACGTTCCTCAAATTTCAAAATATGCTTATGGAAATGATTATCATGAAGTGATCAAAAAGAAGCTAAAAACTTTTTTGCAATTATTAAAAGAAAATATTGGCGAAATTAATGGACGTGGTTTTACAGATAGCGCGCCTGTTTTGGAAAGAAGCTGGGCTGTTAAAAGCGGTTTGGGTTGGGTGGGAAAGAACGGAAATCTCATCACAAAAAATAATGGGTCTTTTTTTTTCATCGCTACACTTATAACGGATCTCGAACTGGAAGCGGACAATCCATTCATAAAAGATTACTGCGGAAGTTGTACAAAATGTATCGACAATTGCCCAACAGAAGCCATATTGCCGGATAAAGTGATTGACGGAAGTAAATGCATTTCTTATTTTACGATCGAGTTAAAAGATATGCTTATCCCGGAAGAAATGAAAGGTAA
>JBDTJV010000480.1:0-2874 GCA_039935675.1 Ginsengibacter sp.
CTTGTATCTTTTATATTTAATCGGAATGGCAAATATTTTTGACCGTCTTTATTTGTTTGCATCCAAACAGGATCGTTTCCAGGTAAAGTGATCGCGCGTGGATCGTTAAAACCGCGCACACCTTGCATCGTACCGAAACAATGATCAAAAGAACGATTCTCCTGCATCAGGAAAACAATGTGTTCCGCATTTTCAAAAGTGGTGCCAGGGTCCGGATTAATGGCAAATGCTTTTTGAATAGACGCTGGCAAAGAACTCCAAATACCCGCCCCACCTGCGAGAAGGGATGCCTTTTTTAAAAATTCTCTTCTTGAATCCATAATTAAAAACTATTATTTTTCCTGTTAATTTTTCCAAAATACATTATTTAAATTAACTAAGTTAACAAATGTATATTCTGGAAATAATGCCTGACTTTCCAATTTACCTTAAATCCTAATCATCGCAGAGTACAAATTGGCTCTCCTAAAAGAAGATGGCCTCTCACTAATTTTTTGTACAGATGAAAATCCGGAATTTATAAATAGTCTTTTTAATCCTAAAAAACTAACCGGGTAAGGGACCCATGGATTTGCAATTTCAAGATCATATTCAACAATTAAAAAGGAGCCATCATCTACAAGATGCTTTTTTATTCTTTCAATAAAACTCTTTTTGTCTTTTACATAATGAAGAGAATTTGCCATCAGTATTCCATCAAGATTTTGAAGAGGTAAATTGTCTTTTTCAAAATTTAATTTCATGAGGTTTATGTTAATTCCCGCGGAAGAAGCAAGATTTTCAAAAGCTCCAATATTTTTATCGATTGCATAAATAGTGCTTTGCGGTGGTAACATTGTAGCCAAAGCATTTGTAAAAATACCAGAGCCACAACCCAGGTCAGCCCACGTACTTTTTGCATCGGCTTTAATATTATTGGATTTAATTAAAGATTCCGCTTCCTTTATTGTCATTTATAGTTGATTTTTACACAAAGTAAATCCTAAAAGCTGCCAACGTTCTTTTTAAAAGAATAAATATTTACTTGTAGTAAACTAACTATTACAAGGCATTTCTAATTGTTTTCATACAGTAAATGAGCAAATAAAAAGGATTCTCAATCAGGCGTTAGCTTCTATTCACTTCTTCGTTTTATCTATTTCAAAATAAGGGATGAATGAAAAAACTAAACAGCATTTTATCCCCTCTTTTTGGAAAAATCAGAAGCGGTGAAAAACGGGGTAGCAACGATAATTTAAAATTTATGAAATAATTCATACTTAAATACTGACTTTTACAATTCATTTCTCATTTTTTTTATTTCAAATCATTGTTGATGAATTTCAAGAAGGTCAATAATATTGCGGGCTGGATTATATGTGCCATTGCCTGTACAGTATTTATCATAACCCGGGAAGCAAGTGTAAGCTTTTGGGATTGCGGCGAATTTATTTCCTGCGCGTATAAATTACAAATATCTCATCCGCCCGGCGCGCCTCTCTTTATTTTACTTGGACGTTTGTTCATCATTCTTTTCAGTGGTAATCTAAATGCGGCAACGCCCAATCTGCACGCGGCTGTGGATGTCAACCTGATGTCCTCTATATGTAGTGGGTTCACGGTCCTTTTCCTGTTTTGGACCATTACCCATTTTGCAAAAAAAATGATGGTAAAAAAGGGTGAGCCAATTAATCTTGAAAAAACTATTTTAATAATTGCTGCCGGTGCTGTGGGCGCTTTGGCATTTACTTTCTCCGATTCTTTTTGGTTCTCTGCTGTTGAAGGAATCGTTTTTGGCGTATCTCCGCTTTTTATTTCTTCAGCATTTTGGGCTATGCTCAAATGGGAAGAACAGGCGGACAATCGTTACGCAGATAAATGGATTGTACTGGTCGCATACCTGATGGGTTTGTCTATCGGAGTGCATCTGTTAAGCTTGTTGAGCATTCCGGCTATTGTGATGACTTATTATTTCCGGAGATATAAATATTCCAGAAAAGGAGCCATACTTGCTTTTTTGTTGGCTTGCGTATTAACGGGAGTTGTACAGATTTTGATTATCCAGGATACAGTTAAATTAATCGGTTGGTTCGAAATTTTATTTGTAAATGGCTTGGGACTGCCTTTCAATTCCGGTATGTTTTTCTGCCTCGCACTTTTTGCGTTAGCCATCATTTTGGGTTTGCGTTGGGCTACCAGGAAAAGGAAACATCTTGCTGAATTAGGAATTCTGTGTTTTACATTTATTATGATTGGATATTCTACCTACGGAGTAATTATGATCAGGGCGAATGCAGATCCTGCTATCAATATGCAAAATGTAACTGACCCAATGGAACTCGTTTCCTATCTTGACAGAACCCAGTACGGTGAATGGCCTATTATCAGGGGCGCTGATTTTACAGCACAACCAACAGGTAGTAAAAATGAAGGTGATATTTATGAAAAAAATGAACAAACCGGCAGATATGAAGTGGTAGGGAAAAAACGGGGCTATCAATACGATCCTGCTGATATTCATTATTTTCCCAGGATATGGGACACCGATAATTCGCAGGGGCATGTTAACTTTTATAAGCAATGGCTTGGCATTGATGGCACTACACCGTCCACCCCACAAGACAATATTAAATGGTTGATTGGTTACCAGCTTAACTGGATGTATTGGCGTTATTTTATGTGGAATTTTTCAGGAAGGCAGAATGACCTCCAGGGCACGGGAAATCCAAGAGATGGAAACTGGATATCAGGAATTGTTCCCCTCGATAATGCGCGTTTGGGCGATCAAAGTAAGATGCCTGATTCGCTCAAAGAAAATAAAGCACATACTACTTTATTTATGCTTCCTTTTATCTTAGGATTATTGGGGCTGGCTTTTCAATGGAAAAAAGACCG
>JBDTJV010000481.1:0-4722 GCA_039935675.1 Ginsengibacter sp.
TGCTGGAAAAGTTATTTGGAAAAGCGGCTCCTACTATTTTCGCAATAGCCTTAATTGCTGCAGGGCAAAGTTCTACTGTTACCGGCACGCTCGCAGGTCAAATAGTAATGGAAGGCCACTTGAACATCCGGATACAGCCGTGGCTCAGGCGTTTAATTACCCGAATGATTGCGATAATTCCAGCATTGATCACCATTATTTATTTTGGTTCAGAAGCATTGGGAAAATTACTGGTGCTAAGCCAGGTAGTACTTAGTTTACAATTAGGCTTTGCCGTTATACCCTTGATTCATTTTACCTCTGACAGAAAGTATATGAAAGAATTCACTATCAAAGTATGGGTGAAAATATTGGCATGGTTAAGCGCTGCCATCATTGTTTATTTGAATATTCAATTGGTAGTGCAGCAAATTCACGACTGGATAGTAGAATCGGGAGGTAATAGAGTGCTGGTTTATACAATAGTAATTCCGATTGCGCTTGCCTGTCTTCTTCTTTTAATTTATGTTTTTGTACATCCATTCTTATTGAAAATGTCAAAAGAAAAAAAGCAACTGCCACATGGTTATGCCGGCAATATTGCAGAAGGGGCTCTACAATACAAACAAATTGGAATTGCCATAGACTTTTCCAAACAAGATGAAAAAATTATTCAGAATGCACTAATGATTGGTAATAAAGAGGCCACTTACATCTTCATACACGTGGTAGAAAGCGCTGCCGCCAGGTATTTCGGTAAAAATACACTGGATCATGAAACACAATTGGACATTGACAACCTGGCCAAATACCGCGAAAGCCTGGAACAAATGAATTATAAATCAGACATCCAGGTTGGCTTTGGAAATCCTGCTTCTGAATTGGCTAAAATAATTAAAGAGCAAAATATTGACTTACTCGTAATGGGTGCGCACGGTCATAAGGGACTTAAAGACATCATCTTTGGCAGTACCGTTGATGCATTGAGGCATAAAATAGATATACCCGTACTAGTGGTCAAATAAAAAGTATTGGTATTGGTATTACCTGGATTACAGTGCCGACTGCGGTTGCAAGCCCTTTACCAAGGCTCGTCGCCCCTCACCATCCACGTGATTCAACTAAAAATTACAGGCCATCCATATTCTTTCATCTTTCAAGCCTTCGGCCTATAAGTAACTTAAAAATATTTTGATTACTGTTTGGCGTTAATCCAAATAAAAAACCCGTTTCCAATTCCCAGTTGGGGCTCGACAATAGGTTGAGCATTGGACCTAAAATGTGCTCCTGGTAATTGATGGTTTCAATTTTACTGAATGTTCCTAAAGAAGAATAATATTCTATTCCCAAACCAAACTTATTATGAAAATTATAATAGCTTTTAAATTGCGGTTCAATCTCTGCATGTTTGTTAGGGCCTGTAAACACGAATCCAATGTTGGGATTAAAGCCAAGATAAACTTTCCCAATTGTCTTATCTATGATTGGACGTAATTCGCCATCCATTACATATTTGTTTTCCCCGTCTGGTTTAATAAACCCGATTTCCATTGATAAACTTGCACCCACTTTCCATCCCCACGATTCAGGAACCGTGTATCTTGGCCGGAGGTGGTTACCGAGGTATTCAAATTTCCCATTTGGTGAAATGCCGGTAAATGTGTAAAAACCGAGTTCAAAATTTCCTCCAAGGCCCCTGGTGATTTCCACAGTTTCATTTATCCAATGTGCATCATTCTTATTAACTAAATACTTGGAACCCTGGAAGGTATAATTCTGGTGCAACTCAACAAAAGTGATACCTTTTTCTGTAATGGGAGATGAATATACTTGTATCTCATTGTCTGCCTGAGGAAACGCGAAAGCGGGGAGACACAAGACAAGAAAACAAAAGCAAAAGATTTTCATTTTTTCTGATTCAGATTTCTTGTCCAAAGTATTATTTTTTTAGCGACAATCCCAAATTTTTTAAAAAGACGCAATAGCATTTGCACAAAAGTTTCTTCTCACACGATATATGCCCAAATACCCGTTAGTCGATTGAGTGTACACCTAACTATCGCTGATCTTCCAATCAGTGACTACTCATCACTATTCATTGCAACTTCAATGATCTTCAAAGCCTTTTTTTTCCAATTGAACAGATTATTTTTTTCCCGTCTTCTTCAAATGTTTTTATGTCTGAGAATCCTGCCTTTAATAAAATGGCATTAAGATCTTCAATTCCCGGAAGTGCCATATTCATCTCATTTGATGCTGTATTCATGAATCCAGGATGTGTGTTTCCATAATTTCCGCCTTTGTAAACTTCTCCAACAATCAAAAAAATTCCTCCCGGTTTAAGGACGCGTAATATCTCTTTCATATCATTAACTATATCAGGCCAGAAATAGTGTGATTCAAAAGTGGTAACAAGATCGAACATGTTATCTGAATATGGTAATTGAGAGACCGAGCCATTGCCGATTTCAACACGACCTTCCTTAATCAATTGAACATTTGTTTTCCTGGAAATTTCTACACTTTTTTCAGAAATGTCAACGCCAAAAATTTTTCCGTCTGAAGCCAATTGCGCCATCTTTTGGATCGTTCTTCCTCCACCGCAACCGACATCAAGAATAATAAAATCTTTTTCAATTGATATTTGTGCCAATCCCCAATCTGTCATCTTTGAATGACCTTTATTCATACCTCTTAACATGAATTCGCCGAACCATCCTTTCGGCCTTCCTGCCTGTTTTAAAAGAAGAGTCATGGGGTTTTTCATTTTAATATTATTTATTATCTTTTAATATCGCAAATGATTGAAGAAAATTTTGGAAAGTTGAATAGCACGCTTTTAGGTCATAAGTCTTAAAGAACTTCCTAAAAATTATTTGAACAACAAATTTATCATTTAATCCTAAAAAGAGGCAATCACTTTCAGGCAAATATTCCTTCCCATATTAAAGATACCTAAATGCCCATTAGGAGATTGAGTATAATATTCAAAATATTGTAACCTGCTCAAATGAGATTGGTAGGCAGTGTTTAAAATATTATTTACTGCCACCTGGAATTGGAGTGTCTGGCTTTTTAAATAATTAAATTCAATGTTAGCAGATGCATCCCAGAGCGTATAAGCAGCAGTGGCCGTTTCTGTTTTATCCAATCCAAGATATCGGTTCTGTGCCATGTTCACGTCAGCATCAGTTTTTAACGTGATCATTTTTATGGCTTTGCTTTTGGTATTCAGGTCGTAGCTTACTGTGCTTAGCCATCTTGGCGGAGGAATAAAAGGTAAATATTCTCCCTCGGAACCTACATTTTTATATTGAGGATTAAGATTAAAGCCATACACAAGCGAGAAAGAATTACTAAATTTCAACTCTTCAATAGAATATGGATGAAGCGTAACCAATGAATTTAAACCATACAATTGCGCATTGGTCTGATAAAACCGGTAAGTTTTATTACCAGGAACAATCACAACCGGGTTACCATTTGCATCTACCTCCTGCGCTTCATAAATATAGTTTTGGATGTAATTATTAAAAACACTGATCTCGAACGATACATCTTTATATGCGCCAATAATTCCGGCATCTTCCTGTAAGCTGAATTCAGGTTTGAGATTTAAATCTCCGAGATATACGATGTGCGCGCCGGGGTCTAGTCCATTAGAAGCAAGCTCTGTTATATTTGGTGTCCGGTAGCCCCTGCCAATATTGGCTTTTACGCTCAGGTTTCCATTAATTGCATAAGTAGCTCCTACACTTCCTGTGATTCCATGCAAGTGCAATTCAAAAGGTGGAAATTGTTGTTTGCCCTTGGCAGAATCTGCAATAGGAATCTGCTCATAAAAACCCGTGATGGGATTGGGTTTAATATACATCTCATCGCCAGTTTCACTTCGATGGTCGTATCGCAATCCGCCGGCTATTACCCAGGATTTATATTTCCATTTGCCATACATATAAGCTCCTGCATCGAAGAGGTTGTAATTGGGAATAGGAAAATCAGTTGCATTTTTATTGGCATTCGTTTGATACATTCCATTCACACCGATAGATGGCTCAATATTTAAGAAAGTGGGCGCGTTGTATCTGAGTCCATAACTAATCGTATTTAAGACAATGTATTCACCGGCTTGCTTTGTGTCTGTGGGATGGTCAAATTCTCTCCTGATGTTTTGTTCGTAACCCCATGAAGCTGTGATGTCGCCATTACCCACATGATAAAAGTTGTCGGTATAAACCCTGTAGTCCTGGATGCGCTGAGACAATGGGCTGAGCGTGTACGAGTTTAATTCGTTATCGGGCACTACAGGCCTGTCTTTAATATTATCTATATTTGGTTGAATTACATTTTCTCCTTCTGATTCATACACCTGGTAGGTGAACTTTCTTGTAAGCGAATCCCTGCTGCCATCGGGTATGCCTTGCCTGTTATCGTAGTAGGTTACATTCAAATGTGAATAACCTTTATCACTCTTATATCCCATGAATGCTGAACCATTAACCATCCTAAAATTAGTGTTATATACCCAACCGTCAACCGGATTTCTATAATTTTTGGCAATGCGCTGCGAACCACGCAAAGCCCATGACCAATGCTCCTTTCCATGATTAAGAATCAGGCTGTTACCGATTAAACCGTCATTACTTTGGTACTCTGAAAGGTACCGCCCGTGAATTTTCCCATCGGCATATTTTGGCAGTGCAGGATATAAACTTAACACACCTGCGATAGCATCGGAACCAT
>JBDTJV010000482.1:0-2726 GCA_039935675.1 Ginsengibacter sp.
ATGTTATAGTTGACAGTAGGAACAGGCAATTCCATATCAACCCTGCTGTTAATAATAGCCGTTTTGATCCGGCTACCCATAATATGTTTCTTGCCTACACAATGACGCAAAATGGAAGGCCGACACAATATGTCTATGATACATTAACATATCTTGGCGTAAGGCCTTAGGCAGCATTCATTTAAAAATTGAAATGTAGTAAATCTGCCGATCATAAACTTGTTCGGTCTCAGGATATCTATTAAATGCTTCGATCATTACGTTTACCAATTTTTAAAGACTATATTTTCGATGATCCAATTTGCTTTACAGCATTGAGAAAGGAAGATACTTTTAAAACTCTATTAATGGCCAGATAAATCTTATAAAAAAGTTTAAGAGAACTAAATAAGTATGGATCTTAAAAGCTATACCCGAAATCTGTTTATTTGTTTGCTTTTTCAATACCTGTATGATTTTAAAAGTGTAAATTTTTCATTATAATAGATTGGACTTTTCTTAACGTTTTTAAACAACCTTTTACAATAAAAGTACGTTCTGATAAATTATTCATTTCAAGAAAATACAATTTTGTAACTAAACCAATAAATCGCATAGAAGCAGTAAATATGAATAAAAAATCGAGACTCATCTTAAAAAAAGATGGCGAAAACATCGTTTTACCTGTAATTGATATGGCCTTGCTTTACGTTGATAATCGAAACGTTTATGTGATTGATAAGTTTTCAAAAAAATATTTTTTTCATAAAAATTTATCAGAAGTGGAGGAGTCCCTGGATAAGACTATTTTTTTTAGGGCCAACCGGCAAACCATTGTAAATATTAACTTTATTAAAGGATTTTCCGTTGCCGAATTCAATAAACTTAAAATCCATTTAACGTTGCAGATTGTCGAGCCAGTCATAATCATCAGCCAGGAAACGGCTCCTTTTTTTAAAAACTGGCTTTGTGAAAATTGAGCATTAATTAATCAAACATTCACATCAATACTATTTTTTGATAGTTAGAACTAAAATAAATCATTGTTGTCCGTGGAATTATTGAAAAAAAGTAGAATAAAAAAAAGTAGAATAAATGTTGCGACTTGCACCAGCCTTGCCTTTGTACATGGTCAACACAATTCTTTCTTATAAATATTTAACATCTCTTGCTTGCAACGTTTTATCCTCTGTATATGTCAGAATAAAAATTGAAAAAAATGAAAACAATATCTACTTGCATTGCACTCGCATTCGCCTTGATGATCATTTCTTGCAAAAAGAATGACAATACTAATCTATCATTACTTCAACATACATGGCAGGTTGTATCTGTGAATGGAGAGGCATATAGGTATTTAGGAACTGCTCAGGATTATTATAATTTCGCTCCTGATAATTTTTTATATCAGTATATAAATAAAAATTTTGATACCTCAAATTATAGCTTGCTCACAAATGGGCGCACACTATTGCTTTATCATGTTGTTCATGGAATAAAATCAAGTACACCATTTACCTTTAATATTAATAGTCTTACAAACAAACAGTTGATTTTGTCAAATCATAGTGGAGTCGTATTCGCTCTGGATTCTTTAAAAAGATAAAGCAGGATAAACGAAAATGCGACTTTTTAAAATTTTTAAAAAGAGATCAGAGAAATATAATTTATAAATATAAAATCCTCAGATAAGAATCTTCATTATTTATTGCTTTACTGCTAAAGTTGGTAATTCAGGCATTGTTATTCACTTTTGAAAAAGCAATTGCCCGGATAAAAAATCTATCCATTGGAAAATCCAATTTATTTCTTCCCAAAAGCAACCTTATCATTACCATGTTCGATTTGTTATCAGCAGATAGCATGAAAGCTATGCCATTTATAGTAGCAATAGCGTTCACTTAATTTTAAACATGAACAAGGTTTTACTATTCAATCCCAGAAGTGCTAATTCAAAACCGCGAATACCTAATTCAATTCTTTCGATAGCAGCCTCCATTGAAGGAATATTTGATTATGCAATTGTAGATGGCAACCTGGAAAAAGAACCTTTTGAAAAAATATTTAGTTATTTATCCTCAGGAGAGTTTGCCTATTTTGGTTGCACTTGTATGCCGGGTCCACAGCTCAAACAAGCTATCCCTTTTTCAAAAAAAATCCGAGAAGATTATCCAAATATAAAAACGATCTGGGGAGGATACTTTCCGTCCAATCAATCGAAAGTTGTATTGGATTCGGGGTATGTAGATTTTATAGTAAATGGCCCTGGAGATAAATGTTTTCCTACGTTAATAAAAGCATTGGAAAATAATCTGCCTTATGACCTTATACCTAATTTGATTTACAAATCGGCAGATAAAATTATCAAAACAAAAAAAGATGAATTGTATGACCAGGATTTTTTACCGCAATTACCTTACCATAGATTAAATTCTTTTTATTCCTTAAAAAGGTATTTGGGCAATACTTATCTTGGCACTAAAACCATCGCCTATCATTCAAGTATTGGTTGCCCGTTCACCTGTTCCTTCTGTGCAGTGGTACCAATTTATAATGCGAGATGGAAAGGAAAATCCGCCCAAAAGATATTTAACGATATTCAATACCTGAAAGAAAATTTTGGTGGAAACGCTATTGAATTTCATGACAATAATTTTTTTGTATCGGAAAAAAGGACGGTGGAATTCGCTAATCTTATAAAGCCTGAAAATATGGTGTGGTGGGGCGAAGGAAGAATTGATACGATC
>JBDTJV010000483.1:0-7222 GCA_039935675.1 Ginsengibacter sp.
AAGAACATTATTACACAGATTTTAAATCTGTAAAAATTAAATTTAGCAACCTCTTTGAAACACAAATTAATTTTACTGACTTCCTTTTTCTTACTACTTTACGGCATCAGTTATGGCCAATCGGGTATGGAAAAATCTGGGGTAAATAAGGATTCTTCTTTATCCAGCCCATCTGAAAAAAGAGATTCGATTTTACAAAAGAATCTCACCGTTCGGGATTCTATTTATAAAAAGACACCAATAACTGTTCCTCAAAAAGATATCCGGGATGTATTTAAAAGTGTTTTCCATCTTAAACCATTGCCGGCTGCAGATGGGGAAAAGAAAGATTTAAAGAAACATTTTTCAATTATACCTGCCGGAGGATATACATTGCAGACCGGGTTTGCAGCAATTGCAAGCGCAAACATGGCTTATAACGTGGATACATTACCTGATGCCAAGCTTTCAAGTATCAGTACCAGTTTTACTTATACTCAATATAACCAAACTATAATTCCTTTGCAGGCCAGCATCTGGTCAAAAGGAAACCGCTACAATTTAATTTCAGATTTTCGGTATGTAAGTTACCCATCAGCTATTTACGGACTGGGAGGAAGGATAGATCCCAACATTGGTTATACGATCAACTTTAACGGATTAAAGCTTCATCAAACGATAATGAAAGCCGTATCGGATAATTTATATCTTGGACTTGGATTGTATTACGATAATTTTCAGAATATTACTGCAATTGAAAAAGTATCCGATACTGTATCCCGCAGGATTATAAAGGAATTAGGCAGTCATGAAACTGCCATCGGTTTAGCTTTACGGTTTACATATGATTCAAGGCTGAACCAGATAAATCCAAAACAAGGATTGTATTATAATATCACCTATCGGGCAAATACCAAAGTCTTTGGCAGCGACAGTACATGGAATTCATTACAAATTGATAGCCGAGCCTATGTTCCTTTCCCAAAAGGATCAGATAATGTACTGGCTTTTTGGCTGTTCGATTGGCTTACGGCTTCGGGTACTCCACCATATTTGCTATTGCCTAGCACTGCCGGCGATGATAATTATAATACAGGCCGTGGTTACATTCAGGGTAGATTCAGGGGAAGGGACATGCTTTATTTTGAAAGTGAATACAGGTACGGCATTACCCGAAATGGAATATTAGGCGGAGTATTATTTGTGAACGTCCAGAATTTTTCCAGCGATTTATCCAAGCAGTACAGCAGTTTATTTCCAGGCTATGGTCTAGGTTTGCGGGTGAAATTTAATAAATATTCCAATGCGAATTTATGTGTTGATTATGGATTTGGTGTGAAAGGTTCGCAGGGTTTTTTTGTAAATATTGGTGAGGTGTTCTAGGGAAAATATCTGCTAAGAATTACACGGTTTATAGTAGACAAACAATAAAACTGGTTCTGATTTTGGTAATAGCCAGCAAGCCCGAAGCCTCGGTTAGAGCGTTCACTGTGCGCAATTGCACAATACTCAACAGTTTTTACCCAGCATTTTGTTTCCAGCACAGTAAAGAAAATGAAAAGAACTAAAATACCGTTCACGTTATCAGAAATGAATGAAGATTTTCGGAAAAGTGACGAAAGTTTATAGGTAGTAAACAAACAAATAACTGGAATTTTTATTTTAGATAAAATTGAAAAAGGTTGCAACATGTGCAACCTCTTTCATGAATATTCCAACCAATCTAAACCAACATTACTGATTTCCGCGGTTTTGCCGTTGTGGCCGTAAGCTATCTTCTACTCCGCCTTTAAATTTTGTGTATTGATCTGCTGTAAAGATGTCTTTTAATTTTGCATCCCTATCATCAGTCATTTTTTGAAATTCACTGCGGTCAGGCCTGTTACCGGAAGCCCTGGCATCCTCGAACATTTTCATTTGCGCAGTGTAATAATTACTAAAAACACTGTCTGTTTTTGTTTGCTGGTCTGCATTCAGACTTAGCGCAGGAGTAAGCTTATCCATTGTTGCTTTTACTCGTTCTGGAACAGTGCGCCGCTGCATTCCTTGTGCATAAATTCCTGTCGTTGCCATTAAAATAAGGGCAACCAGCATGGTGATCTTTGTTTTCATGAATGTTTAATTTTTGATTTTTTAAAATGATTATTAATTAAAGATTTTTTAATTATTTCCAGGGGGCCGCTTACTATCTTTTCCTGGCCTGGCAACCATTCGTACCACTTCTTTTTTCAGAGAAGAATCAAATTTTTGGGTTTGATCGGGCAAGCACAGGCTGCGTACTTTTTGAAAATATTTGAACATATTCATGTCCAGTCTTTTTTGTTTTTGAGAAATAGAATCTGCATCTGCATTGATCAATGAATCAGAAATATTTCCTGAATAGATTAAACCATAAAAGTCTTTTTTAGCATTTCTTAACTCGTTGAATAATGGTTTCATTTTCTGCATTTGCTCATTTCTCAAAGTTTGGTATTGACCAAGCTGATCTTTTGAAAAACCTACATCTTTCTGTAGTGAGTAATACATGCCACTGAATTCGTGGTTCCTTTGTTTTTTTACTGGCTTGCTGAGTACAATAAAAAATATAAGCATGGCCACATTAGTTATCAAAAGAAAAATGATAATCCCTACAAGCGTTTTAATTTTCGAATTATTCATTATGGTTTTGAATTTACAAATTCATAAAAAGTAGAGCTTACGGAATTGTATTCGTCAACGGTTGCTGCTTCATTACCTTGCTGATCAGTTGAATTTTTAGAACCCGTCGTAAATAATATTACGGATGCATTGATCAGGATGAGCAGGCAGATACAAGCGAAAGCATACACTGGTTTGGCTACGAAAGAAGAAACTTTTTCCCAAAAATTTTTCCCCCTTTGCATTCGTGCTTCAAGACGGGTGAAGAAATACGGGCCGGGAGTTGCTTTTTCAACGCCATCCAGGCTTTGCAATATTTCTTCGATTTTCTTATCTCGTTTTTGTTCCATGATCTTTCATTAAAAAATGACTGTATTTTATTTTTTAAAACCGCCTCATTTTCTGTCTCCACATTTGACGCTCTTTTTATTATAATCCTTCAAGTTTCCTTTCATTTTAGCTTTTATTGAGTAATAAATAATATTCCTTTAAAGTTTTCTTTAGGTTATTTTTTGCCCGTTGCAATAAGGCGTCTACCGCAGCTTCTGTTAATTTCATGATGTCACTTATTTCGCGATAGCTAAGATTTTCCATCTTGTTCAGGATAAAAGCGGTTTTTTGATTTTCAGGTAATTCCTCAATTGCGTGGAAAAGAATGGTTGCATTTTCTTTATTTTCTGCTTTTATCCCCGGGTGAAAAAAATCGGGTGGATCAATCATCGTTCCATCATTTTTTCCATAAAGGCTTTGGACGAATGCAAATCGTTTTTTTCTTTTTTTCTTCCGGATATGATCCAAACATTTTGAAACCGTAATCCTGTAAATCCAGGTTGAAAGTTTTGATTCTCCTTTGAAAGACGAGATCGATTCAAAAACCTGCATGAAAACCTCCTGCGCCGTATCCTCAGCATCTTCCGCATTTTGTAAAAGTCCAATAGCAGTATTATAAACCAGGTCCTGCCAGGATTCTACAATTATTTTAAAAGCCTCCCTGTCTTTTTTTTTAAGCAGGGCTATTAATTCCGTTTCATTCAAAACTAAAAGGTTAAATGGCTAAAGTTGAGGTCCGCCTGGTCCGCCGGGTCCGCGAGGTGGGCCACCAAAACCGCCACCAAAGCCGCCGAAATTTCTATGTCTTTCATCATTATTTACAGGCTTCCCTTTTCCAAAGGTCTTTAATTTATAAGTAAATGTCAGCATAAAATATTGCTGTAAAACTTGATTGATCTGGTCCTGGATATAAGATGATGTAACAGTCCGTGTTATACTTTTGTTTTGATTGAGAAGATCAAAAACGGATAACTTTAATTCACCATCCTGGTTTTTCAAAAACTTTTGACCGATTGCCATATTCCACAACCAGTAACTCTGGTTAAATCCATTTGTTAATCCGTTATAGGTTTGATTGACGACATCATTTTGAAAAAACGAGCCCTTTTTAGTTAACAGGTTAACCTCTATATCGGCAGTTTGACTAAAATAATTATTATTAAGTTTGGGCTGGAGTGTATTTTTTACCGTATTAAAGTTAGCAGAATAGGATAGATCGAAATCTACGTACTCACTGATATTGCTCGCTAAAACTGCTCCCATGTTATAATTCAATGCCTTAGAAATATTTTCGACATTATTGATCATGCCTGGTTGTTTAGTATAGCTAAGTCCTGCATTTAGATTCAAATTTGATTTAATGAACTTAATGGGCGTTCCAAAAGTGAAAAAAGATCTTGCGCTAATGTAGCCATTCATGTTTATTGGTTTTGAAAGTTGGGAACCTTTGAACAATGTGACCGTTTTTGTGAGCAAAGAATCTTTGGTTGCCGTGTAGGTAGCGTTCGTCACATAATTATTGATATTCTGGAAAAACAGGTTTGCGAAAAAGCTTTGGCTTTTGGCACTGTTTGTATAGTAGTAACGCGTAATCAGGTTGTTAGTGTATTGTTGTTGCAGGGCAGGATTTCCTGTAGAATATGACAACTGGTTGGTAGTGTTAATCACATTCTGCAACTGGGAAACAGATGGTGGGCTTACTGATCCTCTGTATATAATTCTTAATGTACTTTTTGAAGACAGCTTGAATCTTGAAAAAGCGTTAGCAAGAAAATTACTATAACTGTTATCAATAAAAGATACCTCGGGAAATACCTGGCTACTTTTCAACTCACTGTATTGATACGAAATACCAGCTGCGATCATATTATTCCTATCCCCATGCCGGATAGTTAGTCCTGCATTTTGAGTATTATAAGTATTGTCAAATTTGTTGCTAAGGCTTGTATCTAATAATGAATATTTATTATTTCCGTCGTCAAAGTTGGAGGTTTCCTGGTCTGCTTTGCTTGTCTGAAAAGATGGCTCATAATTCACCTGCAGTTGAGTCTTAGGCGCAACAGTTTCTGTATAAACCAGGTTAAACCTGTATTGATTCGTATAATTTGTCTGATTTGAAAGTTGCTTTACCGTATCCTGCTCTACAGTTGATTTATAATAAGTATTAAAGGCATTTGTAAAATTTTGCCCGTTTTTATTGTTATATGATTCGAAAACTCCCAGTGAAATGCTTCTGCCTTTTTTTGCAAATGCATGCCTGAATAAAACCATATTGCTGTTACTGCTTCCCTTATTATTGCTGGTCAGATCATTTTCAGTTTTGCTGATAATATTCTGATTATCAGGATCAAGAAAATTACTGCCATCCACCACATTGGTAGAATTATTTTTTTGAAAATTAAGATTGGAAGTGGCAATAATGGTATTGCTTGAATCTATTCTGTAGGTAAGACGGAAATTTACACGGTTATTATAGTTTTCAGCATTGGAAAGTGTATTTTCATTATAGTATTGAGATGAATCTGCTGTTAGAAAATTTTGTTGGTTAATGATTTGGTTATTATTGGTATTGCTGTTGTTGAAAAAATAACTTCCACTTACATCAACTTTCTTTCCCCATGCGTCGCTGTAGTTTACACCAAAGGCATTCGTTTTAGCAATTCCATTTGTAGGTCCAACCATAAAATTAGAAGTGCCTCCCCCTCCGCCACCGCGCATGCCGCCACCACCTCTGTTACCTGAACTGGAAACGCCTAATAAATCCTGGGAGGAGAAGTTCTGTTGATTTACATTATTTACTAAACCAACTAAAGATACTCTCCTTGCATTATTGAAGAAACTAACATTGCCGCCGCCACTATACCTTCCATCTGTCCCATAACCCCCAAAAATTCTCCCAAAATTTCCCACCCGCATATCTTTCTTGGTAACAATATTGATAGATTTTGTCGTATTACCATCGTCAAATCCAGTAAGTTGAGCCTGGTCACTCAATTTATCAAAAACCTGTATTTTATCCACCACTTCGGCCGGCATGTTTCTTAGAGTAGCTGTCGCATCGGTTCCAAAAAAATCTCTTCCATCAACGGTTACTTTTTGAACAGTTTCACCTTGGGCTGTTACAGCACCTGTTGTTTTATCTACCGTAATACCGGGCATTTTCCTTATAAGGTCCTCACTGGTGGCGTCCGGATTTACTTTGTATTTGCTGGCCGCATAATCGAGCGTATCTCCATTTTGTTTTACAGCAGCAGTGTTATTTATAACAACTGTGGACAGAGTTTCAGCAGATTTCGAAATGGAAACAGTTCCAACATTTACGTCCTGGCCGATCACGCTTACCTGTTTTTTAATAGCACCATAACCAACAAAGGTTACATTTAAGGTATAGCTTCCGGAAGGAACTGATTTAAAAACAAATTCACCACTGGAATTGCTGACGGTGAATAATGGCTGAGCAGATGAATCAGCGTTGGAAAGCTTTATGGTGGCGTTAGAAATATTATGTTTGCTGAGGGCATCCTGAACCTGGCCCGAAACCGTTTGACAGTTTGCATTGTAAGAGATAAAGGAAAGAAAGAATAGGGGGAATAAAATTTTGAACATAATTCGTGTTTAATTACCTATACGACGATAGTTTTATAAAAAACCATCGTATAGTAATTATTATTTTCATAAGTCAATTTTATTTTTTGTTAACTAATCTATATTTCATTTCAACTATATTGCACTTCCAAAAAATGAAAGTTTACTATGGAATATAACAAATTGGTCTCTGTTACCGGAATGCCAGGTTTATTTGAATTATTGTCTTCAAAGTCAGACGGAGCGGTTGTTCGTTCTTTGGATGATAACACCACAAAATTTGTAAGCTCACGTCAACACAATTTTTCACACCTGGAAAGTATAGAAGTCTATACCACAAAGGACAATACAAACCTTGCTGAATTATTCACTGCAATAAAAGATAATGCTGAAAAAGTTCCCGACGCGAATGCGGATGCAAAATCTTTAAAATCTTATTTTGAAAAAGTATATCCTGACCTCGATTTTGAAAGGGTTTATACGAGCGATATGAAAAAAATGATAAAATGGTATCATATTATTGAAAAGAATAAAATTGATATCAAAGTGAAGTCAGAGGAGGAAAAGGAAGGTGCGGATTTGAAAAATAATAAACCGCTTCATACAGATGCTCACGTAAAAAATGCAAAAACCCAGCAAGCTAAACCAAGAAAAATTGAAAGCAGGGGCGTAAAGTAAGAGGTAGCAAGTA
>JBDTJV010000484.1:0-4027 GCA_039935675.1 Ginsengibacter sp.
TTCGCCTTTCGGTCCCTTTACAGTGATCACATTATCCTGGCCCAGGCTTACATTTACACCTTTGGTAATTGTAACAGGGTTTTTTCCAATTCTTGACATAGCCGGTTTTTAATTTTATTTATTAATCTGGTAGTGTTCAGCCACGACTAAGGCTTAATTTTCTTACCAATTTCTCTATTTATTTTTATCAGTACTTCTCAAAACAAACCTGATTGCAAAGAATAAAACCAAAAAAGTAATAATTATTCCTACAACAGAATTCATAACCTATCAATATATATTACACAAGACTTCGCCCCCAATGTTCTGGGCCTTGGCTTCTTTGTCTGTCATTACTCCTTTGGAAGTAGAGACAATAGCAATACCCAAACCATTTTTCACTCTTTTGAAGTGTTCAGGTTTGGAATAAGTGCGAAGACCCGGACGGCTTATCCTTTCCAGTTTTTCGATGGCAGGCACTTTAGACTGGGGATCATATTTAAGAGCGATCTTAATAACTCCTTGTTTGGAATCATCTTCAAATTTGTACTTTAAAATATATCCCTGGGTGTATAAAATTTCGGTGATACGTTTTTTTAAATTGCTGGCAGGAATTTCCACAATACGGTGGCTTGCCATTTGAGCGTTGCGAATTCTAGTGAGATAATCTGCTATAGGATCAGTAACCATTGTTTATTTTTTCGATTTTTATTTATTATTACAATGCGATATCCATTGATACCATGTTTTTCTTGCCTTGTGCTTTCAGCCTTTTTACCAGCTTGCCTTCTTTACTCCCGGGATCTTTCCTTCGAGGGCCATATCGCGGAACATATTTCTTGACAATCCAAAATGCCTCATGTAGCCTCTTGGACGGCCAGTGAGCTGGCAGCGGTTCTTCAACCTGACAGGAGATGCATTTTTAGGCAGAAGATCCAAACCTCTGTAATCTCCAGCTTCTTTCAATGCTTTTCTTTTCTCTGCGTATTTCGCTACTATTTTTTCGCGCTTTCTCTGCCTTGCTTTAATTGACTCTTTAGCCATAATTTAATTTGAAAATGTGAAAATGTGAAAATGTGAAAATTGAGTGCAATTCATTTGCTAATTTTCTAATCTTCCCATTTGCTTATTAATATCTATTTTTTTACGTTTTTAAATGGCATTCCCAGTTCCTTCAATAATTCAAACGCTTCTTCGTTGGTTTTTGCGGTGGTTACAAAAGTGATATCAAGGCCGGTAATTTTATTAACCTTATCAATATCGATTTCAGGGAAAATGATTTGTTCAGTAACTCCTAAAGTATAATTGCCACGGCCGTCAAATGATTTATCATTGATACCTTTAAAGTCACGAACACGGGGGAGAGACACGGAAACGAGCCTGTCTAAAAATTCATACATGTTTACGCTGCGTAAAGTAACTTTTGCACCAATTGGCATGTTTTTACGCAGTTTAAAGTTGGAAATATCTTTTTTAGACATCGTTGCAACTGCTTTCTGGCCAGTGATCGTTGTCAATTCTTCAATAGAAACATCGATGAGTTTCTTATCTGCCACCGCACCATTCACGCCACGGTTTATACAAACTTTGGTAAGACGTGGAGCCTGCATGACCGTTTTATAAGAAAACTTTTTCATTAATGCAGGAATGACTTCCTTTTTGTACTTTTCTTGCAGTCTTGGAGTATATTTTTCTGTGCTCATTATTTGATTACCTCCCCTGATTTTTTTGCGGTTCTTACTAATTTTCCAGCTTCCCTTGTTCTGCTGATCTTTGATGCAGCGTGAGATTTAGAATCCCAAAGCATTACATTTGAAATGGCAATTGGTGCTTCAATCTTCATGATACCACCTTTCGTATTTTGAGCGGAAGGTTTCGTATGCTTGGTTACAATATTAACACCTTCAACCAATAAGCGATTTTTTTCGGTAATCACTTCCAGTACTTTACGTGGTTTCTTAAGGTCCTTATCATCACCGGTAATGACTACCACTGAATCGCCTTTTTTTATATTGAACTTCGGTTTAAATCTCGTCTTCATTTTTGACAAATATTTGTCTTGATTAATTACTTTTTAAATACCCTTTTTTTTAAGGGGTGCAAAGATACATTTTAATTTATAATACTTCGGGAGCAAGGGAAATGATTTTCATATATCCTTTATCCCTTAATTCACGAGCCACTGGCCCAAAAATCCTGGTTCCCCTTGGCTCATCTGCCGCATTTAAAAGAACGACAGCGTTATCATCAAAACGAATATAAGAACCATCCTTGCGGCGAAGCTTATTTTTTGTGCGAACGATAACTGCTTTGCTTACGGTACCTTTTTTAATTCCGCCTGCAGGTATAGCATCTTTTACCGTTACGACTATCTTATCGCCAACGTGTGCATAATCCTGGCCGGAATTACCCAGAACCCTAATACACAACACTTCCTTAGCTCCGCTGTTATCTGCTACATTTAGCCTGCTTTCTTGCTGTATCATTTTTATTTAGCTTTTTGCCTTTGGGTTTTATCCTTTGGCCGATTATACTTCTGTTTTAAATTGGTTCCTTTTTTAACTCCAGGCTTTTAAGCCTTTGGCTTTTATTTTACTTTTTCCAAAACTTCTACCAGGCGCCAACGCTTTGTTTTGCTCATGGGACGTGTTTCCATGATTTTCACCAGGTCCCCGATATTGCACTCATTTTTTTCATCGTGAGCATGAAAGCCTGTGGTCTTTTTAACGAATTTCCCATAGAGAGGATGTTTTACTCTCCTTTCTACTTTTACGGTAATGGATTTGTCCATTTTATTGCTGGAAACCACGCCGACCCTTACTTTTCTTAAATTTCTTTCAGACATTTTATTAATTTGATAATTGGCTTATTAGCTAATTAGCTATTTGATTGATTTTTTTCTTAATTCAGTTTTTGTGCGGGCAAGATCTTTTCTTACCTGCCTGATGTTCATAGGGTTTTCCAAAGGAGAAACCGCATGAGCAAATTTTAATTTTTTTATCCGCAACTCATCCTCCAGGATTCTTGAATTCAGATCATGCTCAGTCATTGTCTTGAGGCTATTTACGAAATCGTTTCTGTTTGACATTTTCTTTAATTTGATATTATTCTTTAATCAGCACATTAGCACATCAGCTAATTAGCACATCAACCTACGTAATCCCGGCTCACTACAAATTTTGTTTGAATAGGAAGCTTTTGTGCAGCCAATTCAAAGGCTTCTTTGGCCACCTGTAAGGAAACTCCATCTGCTTCAAAAATGATTCTTCCCGGCTGAACCACCGCTGCAAAATACTCAGGATTACCTTTACCTTTACCCATCCTCACTTCAGCTGGCTTTTTAGTGATCGCCTTGTCAGGAAAAATCCTTATCCACACATTTCCTTCTCTTTTCATGTGGCGGGTAAGTGCCTGCCTTGCTGATTCTATTTGCCTGTTTGTTAACCATACAGAATCAAGCGATTTTAATCCAAAAGTTCCAAAAGTAATAGTATCACCACGTTTTGTATCGCCTTTCATACGGCCTTTCTGCATTTTTCTATGCTTTGATCTTTTTGGCTGTAACATAATTTGTCGTTTATTGTTCGTTCACTGCACCAATGCTACTGAACATTCTAAAATATTTGTTTTAAATGCTATCTTCTTGGTCCTCTTCTATCGCCGCCGCCTCCGCCACCACCTCTCCTGTCGCCACGATCGTTTCCGCCGCCTCTTCTATCGTTGAATCCACCTCTTCTGTCGCCACCGTGTCCTTCATGGTCATTTTTACCACCACCAGCTATAATATTCGGATTCAAATCTCTTTTTGAAAGTACCTCACCTTTACAAATCCATACCTTGATACCAATTTTTCCATAAACTGTTTGCGCGAAAAGGCTCGCATAATCGATATCCATTCTTAGTGTATGTAAAGGAGTACGGCCTTGTTTTATCTCTTCACTACGCGCAATTTCAGCGCCACCCAATCTTCCTCCAACTCTTACTTTTATTCCTTCAGCGCCCATTCTTAAAGCTGAAGCGATTGACATTTTGATCGCTCTTTTATAAT
>JBDTJV010000485.1:0-4231 GCA_039935675.1 Ginsengibacter sp.
GTGACCATAATTGAACCTGCGGTAGTTGAAAACTAAAATTGGATATTGAGTCAGTAACCGGAAAGGTTTTTTTCAATTTCAATTCCGGAATCTCGATATCAACATTTCCTGAGCTTTGGCCATTTAGTTTGACCCAGCCTTCAACATCTGCGTTTTTTGTTGCAGGCGCTGCGCCTGCTTCAGACTTTTTTAAATGAATTGAAAAATCCTGGATAAAAGTTTCCGGAACTTCTACAAGCTCAACTGAACGTGTGATGCCGCCATAGTTCCACCAGTCAGTATTTAATGTGGGCACTTCTTCTTTACCTCTTTTGTTATCCACTTTTACTACAAGGAAATTACCTTTAGTTTTTAAGATAGAATCCGGAATCTCAAAATTGAAAGGAGTAAATCCTCCAATATGCATTCCCAGCTTTTTACCGTTGAGGTAAACATCTGCCCTGTAATTAATTGCCCCAAAATAAATAAATAATCTGTCAGACGGATTATGTTTTTTGAAATCGAAAGATTTTTTATACCATACAGTTCCTTCGTAGTAGAGGAATTTCGGATCCTGCGAATTCCAGTCTCCTGGCACTTTCAAAGTGTATTTATCACTGTAGCCATATTCCTTGAGGTCGGTCTTGTTTTTTGGCTTATCGTTATTCCAATATGCCGATGGATTGTTTTCATTCATTTCTTTATAGCGATAATCATAAAAACCGGTTTCATACGGGTCAACTATATATTGCCATTTACCATCAAGACTAATTGTATTTCGATTAGGGATGTCCGTTAGTAAGTTTAACTGCGCCTTTGTTGATTGAAACATGAGGCATAAACCAATTACAGGAAATATTTTGTTGAATTTTTTTAAGTGAAATATCATTATTTGGTTATTTTAATTGTTTCCACCTGGAATATTATTTGAAAAAGATTTTTTGCTTATCAAATTGTTCGTTAATTTATTTTTTGATACACTCTCACATAATCTATTTCAAATTTTTTGGGGAAAGGAGTCTGCGATGGATCTCCTCCATTATCACCACCAATAGCCAGATTGAGAAGCATATAATGCGGCTGCTTAAACGGATTAAATCCGCTTCCATCTTTATTCACCAGGGAATCTAATGGTACTTTATTGAGCAAATGATCATCAACATACAAAGCAATAAAATTTTCATTCCAGTCCATACGCCAAATGTGAAATTTTGAAGCCCATTTTTTACCTCCCAACGAATCGATGTCGAAACGATTACTAAACCATTCAGCGTTGTGGTTTTTTCCAAGACACGCAATATTCGCTAATAGCTTTTCCCTGTAATATTCCATGATGTCAATTTCGCCTTTTGCAGGCCATCTTTCATGTAAGCCAAGTGTCCACCATGCAGGCCACAAGCCGCTACTGATATCGATCCGGGCTCTCATGATGAAGCGGCCATATTGCCACGAATGAAGTCCTCGTGTAAGTAAACAGGCAGATGTATAATGAATACTATCCCTGCTTTTTCGCCAATCCTTACTTCCTGCAACGTACAATGGATTTAACTTTTCCACTTTTTTTGCTTCAATAATTAGCATCCCATTTTCACATCGTGCATTTTGAGACTGATACCATTGAAATTCTTCGTTACGAACAAATCCATTTTCATACGTCCAGTTGGAAGAATCAGGAACACCACTTTTATTGAATTCATCAGCCCAAACCAGTTTATAATCAGAAGTGCTTTGAGCTTCTACAATAGAATGATTTAAGATGATGCATGGTATCAGAAATAATAATTTTAGATGCATAATTTTTCAACCTGATTTATTGTAACATGGAAATTTTATTTTTTTGTTCATAACAAAACTTAGAAGCAAAATAAAAATTACGAATATTTCTTCGTTTACTATAAAGAAGTTTTCTGGAAAAATTAATGGTTGTCAGAAATATGTAAATTCCATTCATCCTTCTATCAAAAAAATAGGTATCCGGCTGAGCTCAAAACCAAACATTGACGGAGAAGAATCCTGAATCATATCTTTTATAGATTTATTTTTCATAAGTGCACTTTATTTTAAACCGTTCTTTTTATTTCCAAACAGTTTCTCGTAACGATTCATTGCTTCGAAAAAATAGTAATCAGCATAAGTAAGTGGTACATCAACTTCAGAGTGTTCAGGCATATTACCCACCGAATGTTTTAGAAAGAATCCTCCATTTGTGCCGATGGCAGCTTTGTATTTTGGCGACGACAGATTGAGTATTATTGTTTTTGCCACATCAATATATTTCTGTGCCCTCACTTCATTATTATATTGGCTTAATTCTAATAAAGCTGAAGCAATAACAGATGCCGCAGACGCGTCTCTCAATGCATTAGGGATGTTTGGCGCATCAAAATCCCAGTAAGGTATTTTATCGGCCGGAAGGTGCGGGTTATTTAATATAAAGTCAGCAATGTGGTTTGCTTCATCCAGGTATTTTTTATCTCTTGTTTCCCGATACATCACTGTAAATCCATATAATCCCCAGGCCTGTCCTCTTGCCCAGGCAGAACTGTCTGCGGCACCCTGCGCGGTTCTTTTTTGTTGCACGGCACCTGTTACCGGATTATAATTTACTACATGAAAGGAACTATAATCCGGCCTGAAATGATTTCGCATGGTAGTATTCGCATGCGTAACAGCAATTTTATAGAATGATGAATCGCCAGTGGTTCTCGTGGCCCAAAATAACAATTCAAGATTCATCATATTATCAATGATCACAAGAAAATCATTGGGTTTTGAATCCCACGATTTTATGCATCCAACTTTAGGATTGAAACGGCTTGCAAGCGACTTTGCGCTATTAATCAAAATGTTTTTGAATTGTTTGTTTGGGTCAATTTTATAAAAATTACCGAAACTGCAATACATCATAAATCCAAGATCATGAGTCGTTTTGTTATATTGTTCTTGTTCCAATTCACCAAGCTTACGAAGGGCTTTGTTGTATAAGGCTGTATCTTTTGTATGTTCATAAATATAAAAAAGGCTGCCTGGATAAAACCCGCTGCACCACCAGCCGGGGCCACTTGTCTCGAGGCTGTCATGTTCAAATGTTTTCGGAAATCTTCCTGCATTCAGTTCTTTCATCATTACTTTGTAATGGGCATCCGCATCGCTAAAATTCTTCCTGATAATCGTAGTTAAATTTTTATTAGAAATCTCACTTTTTTGAGCAACGCACGTTGTATAAAGTGATGCAGACAAAAGAACCAAGTTGGTTACGATAAACTTTTTCATATTTTTTGAGTTTTGGGGTTCCATTGCAGAACTTTCACCATTTGTGGGCCAATGCTTCCTTTTCCTTCCGCATCAACCTGGATCACTTTTTCGACAAAGAGATGCAGTATATATTTTTTCTTCCATAATTCAGTATCATAAGATGGCTCCCACGAACCCTCGTCTTCAGACGAAAGATCCACCACGTTCCAACTCATTTTTTGAAGATCGTTGCAAATGGCTGCAGATACTTTATTTCCACGTTCTTCATCCCGAAAAATAATAGCAGCACATTGCTTATCTTTTTTATTCCAGGAAATAATTTGTGGCCTTGAAATAGGAATGTGTTTCGTTCCCATTCCACGCAAACTGAAAGCGGTATGCCGAAAGGCTGTAT
Organism: Ginsengibacter sp.; assembly: GCA_039935675.1. GTDB lineage: Bacteria > Bacteroidota > Bacteroidia > Chitinophagales > Chitinophagaceae > Ginsengibacter. Next base: position 3,629 of record JBDTJV010000485.1, read on the forward strand.
TATAAATCTGCCAGCTTTTACCTTGCTTATATATGAGATGATATTGCGGCACATCAGTACCAGGATCACACCAATAAGTAACAATATATGGTTGACCTTTGGAATCTGCAAACATAGAAGTCTGGTTTATTAACTCACTGTTTTGCGGAATGTGACATGCGTATTCTGCGCTGGCAGCCGTAATCGGCAGAATGTACTTTTCACCTGTTGACTTCTCCCATGTTTTTCCACCATCTTTTGAACGCGCATAACACATATCGTGATTCGTGGCCACATCCGGAGTTTCCCTCCAAACCCACGAAATATGAAAAGTTCCCACGCTGTCTGTACATGCCTGCCAGTAAGCACTTCTGGCTCCTTCACCGTCAATCAGGTTGCCATTCAATTGGCTCCATCTCCTGCTTTTGATATCGTAATTGTTGATGACCAGGTTGCCGCGGCCTGATCCTCCATCCCTGTAAAGAAAAATTAGGTTTCCGTTTTCTAACTTGTAGAACTCAGGATAGCTCACCTTATCTTCATGTATTCCTGTCATGGGCATCTGTTCTGTGAATGTAAGTGCACCCGGAGATGTGCTGTGGCAATAATGCAACTCATTATTAT
>JBDTJV010000486.1:0-11422 GCA_039935675.1 Ginsengibacter sp.
GCCAGGGTTCTACGACAATTGTATCGCCTTCTTTATAAGCCCGCATATGAAGCTGACAAACCGTATTTTTTTGCCATGGGCCATGGGCGCGGCCGTCAACGTACATACTGCACGATCCACAAATACCTTCGCGGCAATCACTGTCAAAAGCAATTGGATCTTTTCCTTCACTGATCAACCTTTCATTCAGCACATCAAACATTTCGAGAAATGACATTTCAGAAGAAATATCTTTTACTTCAAAGGTTTCAAAACTTCCTTTAGAATCCGCGTTCTTTTGACGCCATACTTTCAGGTTAAGATTCATATTGTAATGTTCCATAATTATTACATTGTTATATTGATCAATTGTTTATTGTTATGGAAGCCATATTAGAACTTGAGCTTCTCATTTGTGTATTTAATTAAATGATTAAGAGATAATGGGAGTTTCTCTAATTCTGTAAAAATATGACTATACTCTTCAGATGTAAGCAATTCCCTAACTTTTGATTTTTGAGTCCAATCATAACTTTCTTTTAAAGACCCTTTACTGTACCTATAAAAGTTTACTTTATCTTTTTTAAAATGCCTACCGAATCCTTCAGCAATATTTGCAGAAATAGAATCGACGGCCTCGACATATTGGGACCCTATAGTTTTTTTAGCAAACCATTCCCATTTTATTACTAAATCCCAAATATAATTACTCAAGTGAAAAGCTATTTTATAACATTCAATATCATTAAGCTTTAAGTATTTTTTATCTAACTGTTCCTCCATTATTTAAAGTTTCTTATAACAATTCAACTGTATATCAATTCAACAATTTAAATTACTTATAACTCCTTTGACTCGGCTGCACCAACTCAAAAGTCAAAGGCTCTTTATTCAAAACTTCTCCTTCCGGAGTATATTCCCACGCCGCGACATAGCTAAACTCATCATCTATTCGCTGGGCTTCTCCGTCAGCTGTCTGGCTTTCTTCCCTGAAATGGCCGCCACAGCTTTCTCTACGGTTCAAAGCATCTATGCAAATTAATTCACCCAATTCCAAAAAGTCTGCAACTCTTCCCGCCTTATCCAATTCAGGATTCATTTCAAAAATCTCGCCCGGAATTCTCACCTTTTCCCAAAACTCTTTTCTTAATGCTTTTATTTCTTCAATAGCTTCCGTTAATCCTTTTTCGTTGCGTGCCATTCCACTTTTTTCCCACATAATATGCCCGAGTCTTTTATGAAAGCTATCTACTGAATCGGTTCCTTTTACATTCATCAATTTCTCAATCCTTTCCTTCACAGCGTTTTCGGCTTCTTCAAAAGCCGGATGCGTTGTTGGGATGGCGGGAGTGCGAATTTCGCCAGCCATATAATTTCCAATTGTGTAAGGGATTACAAAATATCCATCGGCCAATCCTTGCATTAATGCGGAAGCTCCCAGCCTGTTAGCTCCGTGATCGCTGAAGTTGGCTTCTCCCAGGCAATACAATCCCTGAACAGTCGTCATCAATTCATAATCCACCCATAATCCTCCCATGGTATAATGCACCGCAGGATATATTCTCATTGGTACATCATAAGGATTTTCGTCTGTGATCTTTTCATACATCGCAAACAGGTTTCCATATTTTTCTTTGATAACTCCTTTGCCTAACTCTTCAATTTCATCTTCAGATGCATTGGATAACCCTTTTTTATGCGCCTCGGTTTTTCCATAACGTCTGATGGCATCTGCAAAATCAAGATATACTGCTTTTTTAGTAGTGCCTACCCCATAACCCGCGTCGCACCTTTCTTTGGCAGCACGGGAGGTTACATCCCGCGGGCCTAGATTTCCAAAAGCAGGATATCTTCTTTCCAAATAATAATCGCGTTCATCCTCGGGAATATCGTTCGGTTTCCTGTTATCATTTTTCTTTTTTGGTACCCAAATTCTTCCATCATTTCTCAGGCTTTCACTCATAAGCGTGAGTTTACTCTGATGATCGCCTGTTACAGGAATACAGGTTGGATGTATTTGAGTGTAACAAGGGTTGGCAAAATAAGCGCCTTTCTTATGCGATTTCCATGCAGCGGTTACGTTACTTCCCATTGCATTGGTACTCAAAAAGAAAACATTTCCATAACCACCGGAACAAATCAATACCGCATGTCCAAAATGTCTTTCTAATTTTCCGGTAACTAAATTTCTTGCAATAATTCCTCTAGCTTTCCCATCAACTTTTACTATATCATGCATTTCATGACGGGAATACATCGTCACATTTCCCAAAGCAACCTGCCTTTCTAAAGCGCTATAAGCACCTAACAATAATTGTTGGCCAGTTTGGCCCGCAGCGTAAAAAGTACGTTGTACCTGCGTTCCTCCAAAAGAACGATTGGCAAGCACTCCGCCATATTCTCGCGCAAAAGGAACTCCCTGGGCTACACATTGGTCAATAATATTTCCGCTCACCTGTGCTAAACGATAAGTGTTCGATTCGCGGGAGCGGAAGTCACCTCCCTTTTCAGTTTCATAAAAAAGACGGAAAACAGAATCGCCATCATTCTGGTAATTTTTGGCTGCATTAATTCCACCTTGTGCAGCGATGGAATGCGCACGTCTTGGGCTGTCCTGGAAACAAAAAGATTTTACCTTATAACCTAGCTCAGCAAGAGTAGCCGCGGCTGAAGCTCCTGCCAGGCCTGTGCCGATTACAATTATTTCCAATTTTCTTTTATTAGCCGGACTTACCAGTTTTACGTGGTCTTTATAATTGGTCCATTTCTGATCCATTTGGCCTTCCGGTATTTTTGCGTCTAATGCCATACTTTATATTAAGATTTTGACTTTTAAATTTTCGATTTACGATTCACCTATTGAAGCCAACCTGCCATAAAAGCAATAGGCATTGATGCAAACAACAAGCAGATAACGACTGAATAGAAAACACCTATTCCTTTAATGATATAAACCCATCGTCTGTGGTTGATCCCGAAAGTTTGAAACGCGCTTTGAAAGCCTTGCAATAAATGAAACAAAAGAGAAATAAGGCCAATCATGTATAAAGTAAACCACAGAGGGTTGGTAAATATTTCCTTCATCTGTTCATATAGATTAATAGCAGGTCCATGAAAATATAATTCACTTTTTGTTTGGGCCCAGAATTGATACAAGTGCATTACTAAAAACAACAAAACAAAAGTGCCCAGCCATCCCATATAACGGCTATACCATTTTATTTCTTTTGGATAATTTTTCTTTTCATAACCAATTTTTCTCGCGGCTCTGTTTTGTTTCCATAACAACAGCCCCTGGATAATATGCAGAATGAAAACAGCAAACAGCCCAATTTCAAGAAATCTTATAAAATAATTATGCAGCATAAAAGAAGCGGCCGCATCAAATGCCTGGCCTCCGTCGTTATAAAATATCATAGCGTTAATTGACGCATGCACGATAAGGTAAATAATTAGGAAAAATCCGGTTAAGGCCATCAAAATCTTTTTACCTATTGAAGAAGTAAATAACTGTTTCCAGGTCATAAGTGAGAGTTAAATAAAAATTTCAGATAGGCAAATGTACTACAGGAACTTTAAATTTTTACTCACAATCGATTGCCAGAAATGTATGGAAACATTTATGAATACTGTTATCAGTAAAGCAACAAATAACCGAACTTCTTATTTTTGACAAATTACTGGCTCAACCTTCTCAATAATAAATTATCTACCTGGGTAAAAAGTATATCTGGCTTCATTGTGCGCCAGGCTGGAAGAGAAAGCATTTGCACGTAGTGATCAAGGCGCGCTTTTCTGAAATCGTACTGAGTTTGGGAAGGCATATTCAAAGAAACGATCCATCCGCCTTTTTCTTCCACGTCTTCATACCATTCTTCATAGTAGCAATCATCGCTGCTGTGAAAATTAAGCACATTTTCTGTGATCAAAATGAATTTTTGAATTCCCTGGTACATAAATTCATCAATCACATCGCGCTTCAGGCGCATTATATCATTCTCAATGGCATCGTTCCATTCACCAATTAATTCAATGATCATATATTGTTCCTCGTAATCGGCCATCAGCACTTTGAGATATAAAGTACCGCTGCCAAATTCATCCCAAAGAGGATGTATATAATAATTGTAAACGGTGTTTGAAAATTCAAATTCGTTATAATCACGCCCATAGAACGGGGAGCGCTCGTCCTTTTCGGAAGAGTATAAATATTGCCAGTTATCATACGGTTCTATATCCTGCATAGCCTAACAAATTTATTATTTTTAAATGGAAAAAATTCCAAAAAAAACAAAAGAAAAATTGAAATTTCGTAAGATTATTTAAATAATAGAGAAACGGTTGTTTTGATCAATAATCATAAAAGAAAAATGTCCCTGGCAGTAAACAAGTAAATAGCTGTGTTTCTTATTTTACAACCGCTGGATAATAAATATTTTGTTTTGATAACCTATTTCTGTTATTACCTTTATCGTGTTTAAAAATTGTATATGCTAAAAGTTGGAGTATTTGGGGTAGGCCATTTGGGCAAATTTCATTTGAATAACTGGAAAGAAATTGAAGGAGTAACTTTAACCGGGTTTTTTGATCCGTCTGATTCAAATGCAGAAGAGGTGATTAAGGATTATGGCTTAAAAAGATTTAAAAACCCTGATAAATTAATTGAATCCTGTGATGTTGTTGATATAGTAGCACCCACCACTTCGCATTTTGAATTGTGTAAAAAAGCCATTTTAAAAAGCAAACATGTATTTGTAGAAAAGCCCCTGGCTAATACAATGAATGAAGCCAAGGAAATAGTGAAGCTGGCAAAAGAAGCAAATATCAAATTCCAGGTGGGCCATGTGGAACGCTTTAATCCAGCGCTGTTGGCCGCCCAGGAGCATGAATTAAATCCCATGTTTATTGAAGTTCACAGGCTTTCGCAATTTAATCCAAGAGGCACAGATGTGAGTGTAATTTTAGACCTGATGATCCACGATATTGATATTATTTTATCATTGGTAAAAAGTAGCGTGAAAAATGTATTTGCCAATGGGGTAAATGTTTTAAGCGATACGCCGGACATTGCCAATGTGCGTATTGAATTTGATAATGGATGTGTAGCCAATCTTACCTCATCAAGAATCAGCATGAAAAAAATGCGAAAGATGCGTTTGTTTCAAAAGGATTCTTATGTAGGCATCGATTTCCTTGATAAAAAAACGGAGATAATAAAATATAAAACAGCGGAGGATAAAAATGTTTTCAGCTTTGATGTTGAAACCAATCATGGTAAAAAAACGATTGCCATTTCATCACCCGTGATCAAAGAAAATAATGCCATCAAAACGGAACTGCAAAGTTTTATAAATGCCATTAATGCTAATAAAAGAACCGTCGTTTCTGAGATTGATGGGTATCGTGCAATGGAAGTGGCTCACATGATTCTTGAAAAGATCAGGCGAAACCAACTGGCCTGATTTTAAAAATTTCAAATTGCAAAAGCGGCTAAATATCAGTTTGTATGCCCTGGGCGACGTGCTTGGTTCGGCAATTTCATGGATCCTTTTCTTTGCGATATATAAAAATATAAACGGAGGTAGTTTCCAGCTGAGCAGAATATTTTTTGCTGGTTTAATATTATTTCCTGGCGGTTTTATTATTCTCTATCATCTATATGGGGCTTACAAAAATATTTATTACAAATCAAGGGTGCTTGAATTGCTTGCCACATTCGTTAGTTCCTTTTTAGGGATGGTAATATTTGTCTTTATTTTTCTTTTGTATAAAAAACATTTATACGATCCTAAATTGAACCAGGCTTTTTTTATTCTTTTTATTCTTCAGTTTCTGATTACCTATTTTATTCGATTCGTGTTGCTTACTATTGCACATAAACAATTGCAGGACGAAAGTGTATGGTTTAATACTTTGATTATCGGTAGTAAAGAAAAGGCGGAAGAATTGTACGAGCTTATTCATTCAAATAAAGAAAAAACAGGCTATCGCATTTGTGGTTTTATCAGTGCCGAACAGGATTACAGCACGAAGTTAAATGGGAAGATTCTTTTTTTGGGCACAATGAAATCCGTAAAAGAAGTTGTAGATCAATACTCAATAAGTGAGGTAATCATTGCGCTTAAAAATGAGGAAAGATCTTCTACTGAAACAATTCTGCAATCGCTTGCCGAAAAGGAGTTGAATATAAAAATGGTGCCTGATAAAGTGGATATAATTACCGGAAACGTGAGAGGCACTAACATCATGGGAACACCACTCGTGGAAGTTCATACGGGTTTAATGAATGCGTGGCAACTTAATATCAAAAAGCTGGCAGATATTTTATTATCCCTTTCAGGAATGGTCATTTTATCTCCTTTAATTATTTATGTCGGGCTCAGGACCAGGTTATCTTCTAAAGGTCCTGTTTTTTTTCTGCAGGAAAGAGTGGGCTACAAGGGAAAGTTTTTTTTCATCTACAAATTCCGTTCAATGATCGTGAACGCTGAAGAAAATGGTCCGAGGCTGAGCCGGGATGATGATGAAAGAATTACCAAATGGGGCAAAACGATGCGAAGATGGAGATTCGATGAATTGCCGCAGCTATGGAACGTAATTAAAGGAGAAATGAGTCTCGTTGGCCCACGCCCTGAAAGAAAGTTTTATATGGATCAAATAGGAAAAGATCATCCGGAATATAAGTTGCTATTGAAAGTAAAACCCGGCATTACCAGTTGGGGAATGGTAAAATTCGGGTATGCACAAAATATAGCAGAGATGACCGAGAGAATGAAATATGACCTTCTTTATATCGAAAATATTTCCCTGGCTCTCGATTTCAAGATCATGATCCATACGATAAGAATCATTTTATTGAGAAAAGGAAAATAGAATCTTTTACGGATTTCCTTTTATAATGTAATAAACACAGGTGGTTATAAAATCACGAACGTAGGGTATTTTACTTATTAGTGTGCTTTGTTTCCTGGGTTTTAAATTGAATTTATACTCGTAAATCGGGTTGATGAAATAATCAATCTTGCCAATTACACTGTAATTATTTTTCCTTACAATTTTTTCAAATCTTTCGATAGAAATCCCTGTATCTTTTATTTCCAACAGGTCTGTTACGACATGATCAGGTTCTTTAAAAAGTTTCAATATTCCTTTGTATAAAGATTTCGGAAGAAGGTGGAAATAAGGAACTTTTGCCAAACTATTTTTGCACAATTGCTGATGGCCGCCAAATGGCATTTGCCAGGGTGGGAATCCGAAAAAAATAATTCCTCCTGGTGTAAGAAAATCTTTTAATCTCGCGAGTAACCTTGATTGGTCGTGAATATGCTCAATGACATCTTTCAGTATAACAATGTCAAATCTTCCTCCAAGACTTTCTACATCCGTATCGTAAATATCTTTTTCTATAAAAACAAGCGTTTTATTTTCAACTTCCCTGGCGAGCCAAATGGCTCCATTTTCAGTCCTTGTTTTATCAAATTCAACACCGGTACAAACTGCATTTCTATCAAGAAATGGTTTTAGCACACCTCCTTCACCGCATCCTATCTCCAATACGCGCATTCCTTTGAAAAATGTGAAAATGGATTCGATAAATGGAATAATGTACTTTTCACAATTTAAAACCTGGATATCAAAATATCTTTTTCTATCAGCATGAAATTCAAACATCTGAATTTTTTATTTTGGAAAGGTTGCAAAATTAAGCAATGTAATTCTGTTTCTAAAACTGGAAAATGACGCCTCTTTTGAATAAAAAAAGCCTCTTATTTTTCAAATAAGAGGCTCATTCGTGCAGTAAAGCAACAAATATTATTGTTTACGACTATTTTGTTTTCTTGATCCGAAGATGTTACCGGCCTTAAACCCATTTCCTTCTGCACTTCCTAACCGGGTCATTGCACAACGGAAACCCACTGTACTGCTTGATTCATCCTGCGACATAAAACGGCGTGCACCTGGAGAAAGCCAATAAGGCATATCGTCCCAACTTCCACCTTTTATCACACGTGCTTTATCACTTACCAGTGTAGTAATACCATATCCATAAGTTACACTTGAAATAGAGTCACCATCAAGGTAATTGATAACATCTCCCTTGTGATAGTTGCGTCTTGAAACCGCTTCTGCATCAGGAACCACTATTTTTTTCAATCTTCCTAATGTGTCCCTTACATAATCACCATTTTCGTCTTTATAAAACTTTTCAAATTTATTACCACGAAATGGATTCACATCGTCAACATCCATGGAAGACATCGGACGATAAACGTCAGCTACCCATTCGCTCACATTTCCACTCATATTGTACAAACCGTAACCATTTGGATAAAATGAAGTAACAGGGCCAGGAATAGCAGCACGGTCATTCAATCCTCCTGCAACACCCATTACGTCACCACTTCCTCTTTTAAAGTTAGCCAGGAATTCACCCTGCCAGCTTCCGCGGCGATTATCACGAAGGCCATTTACATTTTTACTCCAGGAATAAACCTGCTGGTTGGCTTGTACTTCTTCACCACGGTTCTTTTCTTTGGTACGTGGTTTAGGATTTTGAGAAATCATTCCATAAGCTGCATATTCCCATTCTGCTTCGGTAGGTAAACGATAACCTGGAAGTAAAATTCCATCTTCAATGGTTACTACTTTCCTGGGTCTTCCACTTACATCTTTTAAGGCATCTTTCTTGGGAGCAGTTTTGTTATTGATCATATCAGGATTCATGATATAAGTGCTGGTATTAAAAGTAGCATCTCCTTCGCCGCCTTTCATGGCAGCTAATGGTTCTTTTTTATTAAGATAGCCTTTATCAATCAGTAATTTTTCATTCACCCTGTCTGTTCGCCAGATGCAAAAATCATGTGCCTGTTCCCAGGTAACCCCTACTACCGGGTAATAATTATAAGCGGGATAACGGAAATAATATTCTACGTAAGGCTCGTTGTATGCAAGTTCACTTCTCCAAACTAATGTATCTGGAAGTGCCATTTTCATGATTGTAGTGTCGCCGTCAAATGTATTGGAAAGCCAGTACAAATATTCGCGGTAATGAACATTTGCCACTTCGGTTTCGTCTATATAAAATGAATTAACACTCACCCTACGCGGCACGTTATTCCAATCTCCCATTACATCTTCTTCCTTGGCACCCATCACAAAAGTACCACCCTGGATAAATACCAGACCTGGTCCTGCCTGTTGTTCGTTGGCTTTTAATACGTGAAAGTTACCGTAATTCTTATCGTCGTAATTCCAGCCGGTAACAGCTGATTGTTCTTTCTTTTTACCGAAAATTCCACCATTTTTACAGGAAGGAAATGCGATGAGCGCCGCCAGAGCTATGAGCGTAAGCTTACTGGCAGAAAAATATTTTGACATGTACATTCTTTTAGCAAATTAATTAACGAACCGGTTTATTAATTATTGTGAAATGTAAATTTTATCTTATGGTGAATATTAAGCTTTAAGTTGCGAATATAAATACTTTATTTGGTTTTAGTGTTTATCTTCCGCTACTAAAATCAACTTTTAAAAACAATTTTTACAATGCATTCACAAATATCTTTTTCTTTTTCTTTGTTTTTTGAAAATAGGTTGAAAATGCAATATTTACATTATAGATGCGTTCAATTGCCAAATACGAAATTTCTAAAAAAACAGATTTGTTTATTTTAACAAAAAAGTAGTTTCTAAAAAAGCCGGGTAAAGTTTTAAGCCAGCTAATGATTAACTTATTACCTTTTATATTTGCGAAAATCCGTAAGCGGGCAGCTATTAAAATTTAATTGGATGTTAAAAAAAAAAAATTATTTTTACAATCTTCAACTCCAAATTTTATAAGAGAACTCTACCTAACAGAACATTAAATATTCACATGAAAAGATCTATTGTAAAGTTTGCTGCATTCATTATGCTGTTAGGAACAGTATTTTCTGCAAATGCCCAGAGTGCCAGCCCTATTAATGTAGTGACCACCGCAGTTCCGTTTCTGCGGATCTCTCCTGACGCCCGTTCTGGTGGAATGGGAGATGTGGGAATTGCTACCATACCGGATGCAAGCTCTATTTTCTGGAACCTTTCTAAAATCCCATTTGCGAAAAGTAAATCAGCAATTGAATTAACTTATACTCCCTGGTTAAAGGGTTTGGACCTGAATGATGTTTACCTTGTTTCTGCTGCCGGCTACCATCAGATTGATGATTTACAAGCAATTTCTGCGTCTGTTCGTTATTTCAGTTTGGGAAATATTCAATTTACTGATAATATGGGAAATGATCTTCAAACTTATCGCCCTCGTGAATTTGCGGTGGATGCAGGCTATTCCCGAAAACTTTCTGAATCTTTAGGATTAGGGATTTCTTTAAGATACATTAATTCAAATCTTGCCAGCGGCCAATCAGCCAGCGGATCTACTTATAAATCAGGAATTGCTGTTGCTGGCGATATCTCCTTGTTCAATGATGGGACAGAAGGTGGAACGGTTTCCGGCTTAAACTGGGGTGTTGCCATTTCCAACTTAGGTTCTCGCATTTCTTATACAAACGATGCTTCTGAAAAGGATTTTATTCCTGCTAACCTGGGATTGGGCGCAGCTTATGTGATAGTTCCTGATGAAACAAGCAAAGTGACATTTGGACTTGACGTTAATAAATTATTGGTACCTACACCTCCGGCTCTTGGCGATTCCGCAGGGCTGGCAAACTATCACAGCCAGGGAGTGGTTGGAAGTTGGTTCAGTTCATTTACTGACGCCCCCGGCGGTTTTAAAGAAGAATTGCAGGAATTCCAGATTTCCGTAGGTTCAGAATATACCTATAATGACCAGTTCTCTTTGCGTTTAGGATATTTTTATGAATCACCTAATAAAGGAGACCGTCAATACTTTACCGTGGGAGCAGGATTAAATTATAATTTAATGGGTTTGAATTTTTCTTATTTAATTCCTTCAGGTAATGGTGTAAACCGCAATCCTTTATCAAATACGTTACGCTTCAGTATTTTGTTTAACCTGGATAAATCGACTGCAGTAGGAGGAAACAATCAATAAGAAATTTTTATATCAACTACTGGTGATAGCTAGAAATTTTTAATTGCCTACAACAGTTAACCAACAAATATTCAGGATTGTTCTTTTCAAAAAAAGATACTGTTTCCTAAACGAATATCTGAATATCAAAATGCCATTTACCAGTAAACCAACAATTTAGCTGGAATTGTATTCTATCAAATTTATTTTAAAAAATCATGCAGGAAAAAAATCGGCTTCCTTTTAGAATAGGTTTTGGCGTTGATTTTCACCAGTTGGTTACCGGCAGAGAATTTTGGATCGGGGGGATTCAATTGGAACATACAAAAGGCGCGCTTGGACACAGTGATGCTGATGTTTTGTTACATGCCATTTGCGATGCGATGCTGGGAGCCGCAAGCCTCGGTGATATTGGCT
>JBDTJV010000487.1:0-7717 GCA_039935675.1 Ginsengibacter sp.
CATGTTGCAAACTCAGGACAGCAGAAATTTTGTTATTTGCACATTCCAGGAACAGCGGGAGATAAGCAAACCCTATCATCACGAGACGTTGCTTAGATAAATTATTTTTTCTGAAGTCAGGGTTTATTCAAAAAGTCTGGCGGATAAAGCTGTTGCCCATATTTTTCAGCCAGGGATTTCAATTTATCGAGGTCTTCCATAGCGAAAGCCGGTGGCGCTAAAAAGGTGCCTGCATCAACGGGCTTTCCTATTTCCTGGAAAAAACTATCCAAACCTGCCGGAACCACTGTACATAATAAATGCGTAACCTTGTCTGTTGTATTTTTAAAACAATGAACCGCTCCGCCCAATGGAATGTTTACAAAAGCACCTTTTTTAGCCGTATAACTTCCGCTTTCCTTTTTAAAATTGATTTCTCCATCTACTACATAAAACATTTCCTGCATGTCTTTATGAGCGTGTGGGCCGGGGCCACCACCCGGTGGCACAAGCATGTCAATAACTGCATAGCTCCCGTTTGTCTCATCCCCGGAAATTAAAATACGGTACGTATCTCCCACAACGGAAATGCTTTGTCCCTGTCCATCATCAATTGTTGTAATGCTTGTTTTTGTTGTCATCATTTTTAGATTTTTTATTTGATAAGATAGCGGCTTTGCGTGGCAACTCACGAACCCGGGCCGATGGGTACCGGGTAAAAAATTAAAGGTGAAGGTAAAATAGAAAAAGTAATTATTTGTTCGTCTGCTGCAATGGTACTTTTGCGTGAATCTTAATTGAGTTAAAATTCTTTTGCGTGCCAACAAGATTTTTAGTATATAGTAAAGGAAGAAATTATGGTGATTTTTATTTAGGGGAAAATAAAGAAAACCAGCTTTTAATTTTGGTAAAGATTAAATTTTAACCTCTTGCCGAAATACAGTCATAACAAAAGCTACAGGTTATGCAAAGAGGATAGGAGCTTAATTAATATGAGTGATAACCTTACTTTTTAAGTGGGGAAAACTCCTACAATCAGGAGGGAAACCATTTATAAAAAGGCGAAAAACCATGAATGCTACTCAACTCTAAAATTTAATTTTTGTGAAATAAGTTTGAAAGTCCTGAAAACAATTCTTTATTTCATAGCCTTCTATTTATTATTCATGCAAATGCTTTTTGTCAAAAAGCCACATCCGAAACCTTGAGTGAAATGGGGGACTCGCATGAGAAAGGAATGTGGAAGTCTGGATTTATTTTTTATGTATTTGTTTAATATAAGTTACTTCCATGATACTCGTTCGTCATTAGTTGATTCAAAGATTCTGCACTAGAGAAGGATATAATTAGTGTTAGAGTATAAATAACTTCCACATCAAACAACATTTATGAAAATAACAATTTTAACTTTTGGCAGTACAGGCGATGTTGTTCCCTATGTAGCCCTGGCATTGGGATTAGAGAAAAGAGGTTTTAATGTGGTATTGGCAGCACCTTCAAATTTTGAAGATTATATAAAAAATACCGGGCTTACCTATCATCCTATATATGGAAATATACAAGAGATTTTAGACTCTGAACAGGGTAAAAAGTTGATAGCATCGGGTAATGCAAAGGCTTTTGCGAAAGAGATGAGCGAAATAACTTACAAAAACAGGTATGAAATGCAGCGGGATACATTAGCTGCGTGTGAAGGTGCCGATTTAATCATTGGCGGTACGTTAATGGGGTTTAATTCAGCCATTATTTCTGCTAAACTAAAGATACCATTAATTAATGCGTATGTAAATCCTGCACTTTATTCAACAAAAGAATTTCCTCATTTTATGGTATCCGCAAAAAACCTTTACTTCGGTTTTTTAAACAGGTTATCCTATACCATTTTTTTGAAGGCTTATAGTGCAAGTGTGGATAAAGAGGTAACCGAATGGTGTACGGCACTGGGTTTAAACACCTCCGCAAAATCAATAGTAAAAAAAATCATTAAGCTAAATGTGCCTGTGCTTAATGGTTACAGCCCTTCTATACTTCCCACTCCGGCAGATTGGCCTGATCATGTTATTACTACAGGTGTTTGGAAAAAAGATAATAGCAATGAAATACCAAATGAACCTTCAGCAGAATTACAGGCCTGGATAAAGAATGGCACACCGCCTGTTTATTTTGGATTTGGAAGTATGCCTGTTCTTGATCCGGCAGCCATGTGGAAAATGGTAGCCGAAATCTGTGAAGAATTAGATGTTAGGGCGATTATTAATGCAGGTTGGTCTGATACAAAAGGCATTCAATCAAAGGATAATGTTTTTGTAATTCAGAATACAGATCTTGATTGGCTGTTTCCACAATGCAGTTGCATTGTGCATCATGGCGGGGTAGGCACTACCCATTTAAGCCTTGAAGCCGGAATACCTACACTAATTTGTTCCATTTTTGCCGATAACCCATTTTGGGGAGAAAGAATAACAAAACTGGGTGTGGGAAAGCATATTAGATTTAAAGAGCTGACCAAAGAAAAAATCATTAAAGCCTTAAAGGAATTACAAAATGAGACGACCCGGAAAAAAGTCGCAGACCTTGGTAAAAGGCTGAAAGCTGAAAACGGATTAAGAATAGCCCTGGATTTTATCGAACAAAAAATTCATACGGCTCCTGTGCTAAATCTTGATTAATCAATTCAGCCTGGGCTGCCAATTACCATGGCAAATGATATAAAATGCAATTTATCGTTATCGTGGAATTTATATTTTCGGCTCATACAATAAATGTACAAATATCTTCTTATGGAAATCACAAGCGGACGCTTGCGCTAACAGATGAACTACAACCTTGCGCCAAATGGGGGAGACCTATATTAGGAGAAGGCACAGAGGTTAAATGTTTCTATTTTGTCATTTACGATTTTCCCTTTCACAAATTCAAAAAACGATTTGGCATGAGCCGAAGTTTTATGCAACTGAAAAGCTTCCTCATTTTTGTAAGTCTCGTAAATAAAAACTATTTGAGGAGAATCCTTTTGGGTATTCGCAACGAATTGTTCGCAGCCTTCTTCTTTGTTGCTTGCAATTGCCATCGTTTTCAAAGCTTGTTTTAGCTCTTTTTCAAAACCAGGAAGGATATGTAAAGTAGCTATCAAAGACGTTTTAACGTCCGGGGTCGGTGCTTCTATTGCATTTACACCGGTGGCTTGATTGGCTATATCGGAAATCATTTTATTGACCAGCAACCATTTATCATCAACCCTGTGAAAAGATAAAAATTCACGGTAAACAAAGTCATACATCGTTACATTTACTTCGGCAACGGCGATTGAATTTACCACATGGATATTTAATATTTCTCCTTTAAACGGTTTACCTGAATCTTTTGGGCTTTGGCGGTGCGAGACACCATCAAGATACTGTTCCAGCGTTTTTGCATAAGGCTGCCCTTTTACATCACCAAAGAGTAATGTGCCTGGGTGATATACCGTACCTAACAGAGTAGTATCACCCTCGTAAATCCCTTTGAAATAACTATTTTCCAGCACCTGGGAAATAGCGGCTACACTTTCTTTTTGTGTTTCCACTTTAATTTTATTTTGTGCTTTGCTGGTCCAATAAAGAAGGAACAACAAAGCTGTTAATAAACAGTTGCCGTAAAAAATCGCGCGCTTTCAAGCGAAAACTTTTGATTCATTAGGCTAATTTATGAAATTAAAGACACTGACTTGACTTCAAATGTCATTGGTCAGGACCAGACGGCGGCATCCGCTTTATGAGAAACAACTACAGAGGATAAGACTCTAATGCTAAATCCACAAACGACAACAATCACAAATCGCTGGATTTTACTCAGCCATAATGGAATTCAAAAAAACTTCTTCTAATGTCTCAAACCAATAATAGTCTGGAACAAAATGGAATGGTCTGTCGGATAGTTTTATCAAGCCCCAATTCCCAAAACTAAATCCGTATTCACTAAACAAAATTCCTTTATCGTCAATCTCGCTGAATATTATCAACCAAGCTGGGTATTTGGTTTCGGTCTCACTGTAGTCCTCGTGTTGGCGCAAGCGTCCGCTTGTGCTATTCTCATCACGAACTAAAATTCAATTCAATTAATCCCTTCAAGCCGGCGAAATCTCTTGCGCTGCTATATTTCCAATCTTCAGGTTTAGTTACAAAGCCTGCCATTACAGGGTTTAAATGAATATATTCAAGCGTCTTATCAAACATTTTCTGGTCTTTGATTTCTAAAGGTTTGTTGTGTTGTTGCCAAAATTGCCAGCCGTCATTATTACCATTCTTCTTTCCTGCTCTCTCAAACATCCAAATCAACCATTCTTTTCTGCTTTCGTGAATATTTTCCTGAATAGATTTTCTGAGAGTTGTTGATGTAAAACTTTTCATGTCCCTAACAATATCTTCCAACTTATTTTTATTAGTCCCAATTATCATGTGAACATGACTTGGCATGATGCACCAACCATAAATCTCAAGTCCTTTTTTCTCTTGACAGTATTTCCATGAATCCAAAACGATTTTCATGTACTCTTCTCTTACAAAAACATCTATCCAATTTACTGTGGCAAATGAAATAAAATACAATTTATCGTTATCGTGGAATTTATATTTTCGGCTCATAAAGTAAATGTACAAACATCTTCTTACGCAAAGCACAAGCGGACGCTTGCGCTAACAGATGAACTACAACCTCGCGCCAATTGGGGGCTGAAATTAAATAGCCAAAATTTCTATTCTTTTTATTAGTCGGATGTCATCCAATCCTCATCAATCGTGGTAGTATCAAAATGCCGATTTTTAAATTGTTTCATTGCGCCTTTGAATTGTGCAATTATCAAAACTGCATCGCTGTTAGTTGGTAGAGATACCTCATCAAGTAAATCTAAAAATTCTAAAGTTGGGTCGTCCTTGAGAATTGTTTTAACCTTTGATAATACTCTATTGGTTAATTTCACTTTCATTTCATTCAAAGCTCCGTCCTGTTTCTTTTTTGAAAGCTCCTTAATTTCACTATAGACAGATTCCAGAATTGGAAAAAACATATCGAACTGTTCAGTCGTTTCCCTGTTTGGTCTATCTGCTTTTAAAATGATGCTCATTTTATTTTTCTTTTATGATTTTGGGCATAACTGTTCTAATAGTCGACAATTTACCATCTATTATCCAGAACCAGTTTTGGGGGAATTTGTCCTCTTTTTTTATATTGTCTGCTCTCAATTTTTCAAAGCAGTTTAAATATTGCGTAAGCATCATTGCAGCATCACTATTCGATGGCATTTCAATTTCGTCGAATAAATCAAAATCATTAAATGGCTTGTACTTATCATCAAGCAATATATTGGCATCAGCCAAAATTTGATTTATAAATTTGAGCTTAAATTTGTTAAGTGCTTCGTTTTGAGATTTTTTTGAAAGAGCAGTGATTTCAGTGTGTAACCCACCTAACTGGGCTTGTAATTTCTCAAATATATCAACTTGTTCTTTTGTCATAAAATTAATATTTAAGCTGGACAGCTTCTTGTGAATTCAATATATTTTCTTTTTATTACTTCAATAGGATGCCGTTGTTTGCTTTCATAAACTTCACACATTAATTGCAAGTCCGAATCATCTAAAACTATGATGCATCTTCTTTGACCTGACCACAAATCCAAAGTATTTTGAAAAATACTTTTAGGAACCTTATTTCTTGTAAAGATAATGCCAAAGCGACCGAATTGCTCCGTCAGGTATCTGTTCAACTGATTTATATGTTCCCTTTCAACCTCCTTTACATTTTTTAATTCGATTACAAGTTGCCTTGAATCATAAGTGTCATAAATATCTTTGAGAAAGTCGTATGACCTGTTATTGTAAAAAACTAAATCTCGAATCTGAGTTCCTGAGTCAGTTCTACTTTGTTCCTTAGCGAAGTCTAAATGCGGATACAGCATTGAAGACATAGTTTGCACCATTAAATCTTCGTATTCTTTGTCTGCATTGTTAGTCTTTCCTGTTTGTAGTTTTAAAATAGATGCTAACTTTCTTTTCGCCGACAACACTGGTATCTGCGAAAATAAAGGGTCATTCGTAAGGGCTTTGGTATTTTGCTCTTTTAAAGAGATATAAGTATGAACCAAGTCATAGTTATTTCTATTAAAATTCAGTATTTGAACACGATTTAGTTTTCCATCAAAAGCCTTATCAACATCCTTTATATAATAACTCTCGAAATAATCATCGTAATTTATCCAAGGAACATATCGGAGCCATCTCTTTGGAGTTAGAATTATTGGTTGTTTATTATCAGGGTTTACTGGCAGATATGTTTCTTCAGTTTTCACCTTTTGATTTTTGTAATCATAAATTAGAACAGTACATTTTTCAATTGGAATTCCAAGTTTTTGACA
This sequence comes from Ginsengibacter sp., assembly GCA_039935675.1. Taxonomy (GTDB): domain Bacteria; phylum Bacteroidota; class Bacteroidia; order Chitinophagales; family Chitinophagaceae; genus Ginsengibacter. Next base: position 6,371 of record JBDTJV010000487.1, read on the forward strand.
TTGCTCTATTGTAAAATCTATAAGAAATGATTTAATTAATGAACAAGAAATGTCGCTTATTCTATCTTTCGAGATATTATCAACAAATAATTGTATCTCTTCAAAATGTTGAAATCCTTGCTTATTTATTTGAGGAATGGATTTAAATAATGCAAGAATTTCGTCTGCTGTTTTGTTACCAATTTTTTTTCCTTGCCTGGTTTTTGAGTTTCCCAAACCAACTTCATTGCATTCTGATAGTTCAATTAAAATACTTTTAGTTTCATTTTCTTTTCTGTTCACATATAAATGACCAAGTTGATTGAAAGAATTGACTATGGATGTATGCAAAGAATTATCTTGCTGTGAGTTTATTTTCCAAAGCAAAAAAGGGTCAACATAAAGTGGTATATCCTCATCTAAAAAAGGTATCGCAAAATCAACTTCCTCTTGTCTAAATGGCAAGCTATGAAAGTCATTTAGTCTTGATCTTATTAATGTCATGATAGAAGAATAACGCTATGAAAATACTAAATATTAATTTCAAAATCCGCAATATTACAAAAAGATGAAATTGATTACTGACTTCTTTTTATTATCTTTTTGCAGCGTTATTATTAGAATCCCGTTTAAAATCTTCCTCGAATCTAATTTAATCTTGATAAAAAAATTACCTTACAAGTCCAAAATCATTTTCATACAACCCCCTAACCATTTCTCAACAGCAAAGCAACAAATAATGAAAAATTGTATTCTTCTTTCTCTTCTTTTTATCAGCACACAATTGTTGGCACAAACGTCCAAACAACCAATGCATCTGAATGATAAAGAGTACCTCGAATACCAGGGTGTAAATGTGATGCTGGCGTGGGATTTTTACCCCGAAGGCCACCAGGGCGGCGTGGGCGTAATACAAAATGGCGAGCGCGTGGCTACCAATGGCGATATCCGCCTGAACCCGACACCGGGGCAATGGCAGCCGATACCAAAAGTTGGAACACGAATGGTTGATAAAAAGACCGGCACCATCAGCGTACACATGGCTTACCCGAATGAAGCGATTGACCGCAAAGGTTTTAATCCTATTATCTATCCTGATTTAAAATTTGGTTATACCATTCATGTGGTGCCCGCAGGAAAAGCTTTTAAAATTGTTGTTGATTTGGATAGTGCGTTGCCCGACGACTGGATTGGTAAAGTAGGTTTCAATTTTGAATTGTTGCCTTCTATTCTTTTTGGCAAATCGTATTACATGGATAAAAAGTTTGGCATTTTTCCGCGGCAATCAAACGACCAGGAATATATAGATGATGAAGGTGAAACGCAGGTGACGCCGATGGCAACAGGCAACCAATTAACCGTGGCGCC
>JBDTJV010000488.1:0-10173 GCA_039935675.1 Ginsengibacter sp.
GAAGGAATTTGAATTGTTGGCTTTGCTGGCTTCCAAACCGGCCAAAGTCTTTTTAAGAAATGAAATTTTAGACAAAGTTTGGGGAACGGAAGTAATCGTCGGAGATAGAACGATTGATGTTCACATAAGAAAGATCAGGCAAAAATTAGGTGATGACTGCATTACAACGGTAAAGGGAGTAGGGTATAAATTTAAAATGTAGAAAAGGATTCAATTAAACGAATTAACATTTTTTGCGTCTGTTTCTCTGTTAATTCTCTCTACATTTGAAATCATTTTTAATAAAAAGTTCCTATGAAACAGTTCATCACATTAGTTACCCTATTTTTATTTTCATTGTCTCTTTCCGCGCAAAAGGATTCGTCCAATAAACTGGGAGGCTTATTCAAAAAAGCAAGTTCTATGCTTTCCCATAATTCTGCCGGGGGAAATTTATCTAGTGATGAAATTGTTTCCGGTTTAAAAGAAGCGCTTTCTCTCGGTGCTCAAAAAAGCAGTGATAAACTTTCCGCAGTTGATGGATTTTTTAAAGATGCGGCTGTCAAGATCTTGCTTCCAAAACAGGTACAGGATATCGAAAGCAAAATGAGAATGTTCGGTATGGGCAAGCTGGTAGATAATGCAGAATTAAGTATGAATCGCGCAGCAGAAGATGCAGCAAAATCCGCAGCGCCTATTTTTCTTTCTGCTATCAAACAAATGACAGTAACTGATGCGCTGAATATTTTGCGTGGTCAGGATACTGCAGCAACCGCCTATTTAAGAAAAACCACCACTCCTGAATTAGTTTCTTCTTTCAAGCCTGTGATTACAGAATCTTTGAAAAAAACCGATGCCGCCAAATATTGGAAAGATGTATTTAACGCCTATAATCGCTTTTCTTCCAAGCCTGTTGACACCGATATTAATAGTTATGTAACCGGCAAAGCCCTTGATGGTATATTTTATTATGTGGCTAAAGAAGAAGTAGATATCAGGCAAAACCCCGCAGCGAGAGCAACAGATCTTTTGAAGCAGGTGTTTGCGAAATAAAAGAGTCTTTTTATTTGAAAAATAGAAATTCTTAATATTTGTTGCTTTACTACGAAACCATTCATTTCGAAAAAGCTTACGAATTCTTCTTTTCAAATCATTTAATTATATTTTTTGCAGCTTCTTCTTTTTCAAATTATTGTTAGAATGTTGATTTCTTATAATAAAAATTAAATTTGCAAAGAATAAGGCGTATTTCTTTTGACCTGGAAAAGATTTCCAGTTGAATTTTTTTTAAAAGTTATAAATCAATAAAACACACAATGAGCTACATCGCGAACATTCATGCCAGGCAAATTTTAGACAGTCGTGGTAATCCTACAATAGAAGTAGATGTATTAACAGAAAATGAATACCTCGGAAGGGCAGCCGTTCCTTCAGGAGCCAGTACAGGTATCCACGAAGCGGTCGAATTAAGAGATAATGATAAAAAAATATACGATGGAAAAGGAGTTCTGAATGCAGTAAAAAATGTCAATACACTTATTTCAGATGAATTGGTAGGTTGGGATGTAGCTGACCAGGCAGGAATTGATCATAAAATGATCGCACTGGATGGCACAGAAAATAAAAGCAAATTAGGTGCAAATGCAATCCTGGCCGTGAGTTTGGCGGTTGCAAAAGCAGCAGCTATTGAAGCCGATCTTCCTTTGTATAGATATATAGGAGGTACCAATGCAACCGTTATCCCAATTCCGATGATGAATATTTTGAACGGTGGAGCACATGCTGATAATAAAATTGATTTCCAGGAATTTATGGCTATGCCTATCGGCGCAACTTCCTTCAGCGAAGCTTTGAGATGGGGTGTTGAAATTTTTCATTCCTTAAAATCGGTTCTCAAAAAGAAAGGATATAGTACTAATGTGGGGGATGAAGGCGGATTTGCACCAAATATCCAAAGCAATGAAGAAGCGATTGAAACCGTATTAACGGCTATCGAAAAAGCGGGTTACAAAGCTGGAAAAGATGTTGCAATAGCGATGGATCCTGCCGTGAGTGAAATGTATAATGCAGATAAAAAAGTATATCATTTTCACAAGTCAGATGGGAAAGAGTTAAGTTCAGAAAAAATGGTTGAATACTGGGAAAACTGGGTTCGCCAGTATCCAATCATTTCACTCGAAGATGGAATGGCAGAAGATGATTGGGATGGCTGGAAACTTATTTCTGAAAAACTCGGCAGCAAAATTCAATTAGTAGGTGACGATCTTTTCGTAACCAATGTAAAAAGAATACAAAAAGGAATTGATGAGCATATCGCCAATGGATTATTAGTAAAGGTGAACCAGATTGGATCATTGACAGAAACAATTAATGCAGTTACTCTTGCACAGCATAATGGTTATAACACAATCATGAGCCATCGCAGCGGCGAAACCGAGGATACCACCATTGCAGACCTGGCGGTTGCTTTAAATTGCGGACAGATAAAAACAGGCTCAGCGAGCAGAACTGACAGGATCGCAAAATATAACCAGTTACTTCGCATAGAAGAAATTTTAGGAGAAAGTGCCGTTTTTCCAACAGGAAAAATTAAATTTGGGAAATAAGCAGAAGCTAAAAGCTCAATGCGTTAATGAAAAAACTTCGTTACATATTTACCAATAAATATTTAATAACAGGCATAGCTTTTGCTGTATGGATGCTGTTCTTTGACAGAAACGATGTAACACTTCAAATTCACAGGGCAAGAGAACTGAATAAGTTAGAGCAGAATGAGAAAAATATGACGGTCCGTATTACTAATACGCAACAAGAACTGGATCTGCTTAAAACCAATCCGGAAACATTAGAAAAGTATGCGCGTGAGAAATACATGATGAAAAAGGATAATGAGGACCTTTATATTGTTACATTTGATTCATCTTCAATCAGATAATTAGGCAATAATTCTGAGAGGGATACGTTTTAGACAAGGAGAGGGTAACTATTTTTATTAAAGCAACCATTTTTTTATGATGAAAATTACATCGGATGATCTTATAAAGTATCTTTATAACGAGACTTCCGAACAAAAAAGCGCAACTATACAAACTGCGTTGCAAACAGACTGGAGTCTGAGAGAGATGTATGAAAAATTATTGAATTCTCAATCGGAACTAAAAAAAATTAAATTTTCACCACGTCGTGAAACTGTTAACAAAATATTAGATTATGCCTCTAAAAGGCATATTCCGGTTACTTCACACTAACTTTAAATTTTAAGACTTATTTTTATCCCGCCCGTAAAGCGGGATTTTTTTATGACCAAAAAAGAGAGATACCAGTTCGTAATCAACTATTTTGTTTTAAATAGCCCGGATGCTAAAACAGAACTTATCTATGATAATCCTTATCATCTTATTGTCGCGGTCATTCTTTCAGCCCAATGTACAGATAAGAGAGTAAACATGACAACTCCGGCTATTTTTGAAAAATACCCGGATATTGAATCGCTAAGCCGCGCGACCGTAGAAGAACTTTTTTCTTTGATCAAAAGTATTTCGTATCCAAATAACAAAACGAATCACCTGATAGGAATGTCAAGGATGGTGATCAATGAATTTAATGGTAAAATTCCCATGACGGTTGAAGAGCTAATGAAATTACCTGGTGTGGGAAGAAAAACCGCTAATGTGATCACTTCAGTTGTGGACAACCAACCGAATATGGCGGTAGATACTCATGTTTTCAGAGTTTCAAACCGGATTGGATTGGTTAAGGCAAAAACACCGCTGGAAGTAGAGAAACAATTAGTAAAAAATCTTCCTAAAGATCTTATACATGTTGCGCATCACTGGCTGATCTTCCATGGCAGATATGTATGTGTAGCCAGAAGTCCCAAATGCGGAATTTGCGGATTAAGACCAGCTTGTCAATATTATAAAAAAGTGATAGCACCTACTTTAAAAGAAATAGAACAATGAGCCTTTAGAGCATTTTCTTTATTTCCTCAACGATTTCTATTTTAGTAAACGGAACTCCCATTATCTTATTAAGCCCTTTCGCATCCACTAAAAATTGATCCCGGATTATTTTTACGAGTTGACCGTTGTTTAGTTCCGGAACTAATACCTTATCAAAATTTTTTATCAGATCGCCGAGATTTTTTGGAAAAGGACGGACATAACGGAGTTGTGCATGCGACACCTGTTCTCCATCTTCAACTAATTCTGCAACAGCACTTTTGATGGCTCCATAAGTACTTCCCCAACCCAAAACAAGCACTTTTCCTTTTTCCGGACCATTATCAATTTTTTGTTCCGGAATATAATCCGCTATTTTATCCACCTTTTCCTGCCTGATCTTTACCATCAGTTGGTGATTTTCTGGATCATAGCTTACGTTTCCGGTTATATTTTGCTTTTCAAGCCCTCCTACCCTGTGTTCTAAACCAGCGAAACCGGGAACCGCCCAGGCACGAACCAGTTTTTCATCTCGCAAGTAAGGTTGAAATACTTCTTCACCATCCCAAAGTTCTTTTTTGAAATTCACTTCTATCGTTGGCAAATCCTTGCTTTCCGGATACTTCCAGGGCTCGGAACCATTGGCGATGTAGCCATCACTTAGAAAAATTACTGGAGTCATGTGTTGGATGGCAATTCTCACAGCTTCAAAAACTGCATAAAAGCAATCGCTGGGGGTAGAAGCGGCAACGATTGGCATTGGGCTTTCACCATTTCTTCCATAATAAGCTTGTAACAGATCGCTTTGCTCTGTCTTCGTTGGCAAACCTGTAGAAGGTCCGCCGCGTTGGATATCGCAAACCAACAAAGGAATTTCAAGCATCATTGCCAAACCCATCGCTTCGGATTTCAACGCCATTCCAGGTCCACTGGTAGTTGTTACTCCCAAACTTCCTCCATAAGAAGCTCCGATTACAGAACTGATCGCTGCAATTTCATCTTCTGCCTGGAAAGTTTTAATTCCAAAATTTTTATGACGGCTAAGTTCATGCAAAATGTCACTCGCAGGAGTAATGGGATAAGTTCCTAAGAATAATTGTAAACCACTTTTTTGCGCAGCAGCTATTAACCCATAAGCTAATGCCTGGTTCCCTTTTATACTACGGTAATTTCCTGGTGGCATGATAGCCTTTTTAACGGAATACCTGGTAGTAAATGTTTCTGTAGTATCGCCATAATTGTAACCTGCCTGCAAAACCTTAATATTGCTTTCCATAATATCCGGCGTTTTCGCAAATTTTTCTTTCAAAAAATTAACCGTATTTGCCGGATCACGATTGTACATCCAATATAAAAAACCAAGCACAAACATATTTTTTGCGCGGTCTTTTTCCTTGGTTCCTAATGTGAAATCTTTCAGCGTTTCGCGGGTGAGTTTAGTAACATCCATTTTGATCAAATCATAACCTTCAAGGCTGCCATTCTCCAAAGGATTGATTCCATCCACATAATTGGCAAGGCGAAGGTTTTTAGTGTCAAAACCTTCAATATCAGCAATTATTTTTCCATTCTTTTTTAAAAATTTCAGGTTGGTTTTAAGGGCCGCGGCGTTCATGGCAACCAATACGTCACAGTTATCTCCGGGAGTAAAAATTCTGTTGCTCGAAAATCGTAATTGAAATCCGCTTACACCCGGAATGGTGCCTTGAGGAGCGCGAATCTCTGCCGGAAAATCAGGGAAAGTAGAAAGGTCTATTCCCAGCAAGGCCGTGTTATTTGTGAACTGGCTTCCGGTTAACTGCATGCCATCACCACTGTCGCCGGCAAATTTGATGACGACCTCAGGAAGTACTTCTTCTTTTGTTTCCATCTGTTAAGTTGAATTTGCAAATTTAAATAATATACGGCGTTTTATGCTGTGCATATATTTTCGCAGGACGGAAAAACTATATTCTCTTTATCTAATTTAGTTAATTTTCCCGCTTAACCATTTTTTCTGTTTCTTTTTGGGGATTCACGTTATATTGCACAATAGTAAAACAACTCTTATGAAGAAATTAGCTTGCTTATTTTTAATGACTATCTCAATGAACGCTATGGTATTTTCACAAGCAAAACTGGTACAAAAAGTAGAAAAAAAAGGAAATGAAATTGTCATTCCTTTTGAAAAATATGAACTTCCTAACGGCCTGATTGTTATTATTTCAGAAGACCATAGCGATCCGGTGGTTCATGTAGATGTAACGTATCACGTAGGATCAGCGCGGGAAGAAATCGGCAAGAGCGGGTTTGCTCACTTTTTCGAACACATGATGTTTGAAGGAAGTGACCATGTAGCTGATAAAGAACATTTTAAAGTAGTTACTGAATCCGGTGGAACGCTGAACGGAAGCACCAATCGTGACAGAACTAATTATTTTGAAACCGTTCCAAATAACCAACTGGAAAAAATGCTTTGGCTGGAAAGCGACAGGATGGGATTTTTGCTGGATGCAGTGACTCAACAAAAATTTGAAATTCAACGGGAAACTGTAAAAAACGAAAGAGGACAGAACTACGATAACAGGCCTTATGGACTGGCGGGAGAAGTTACTTCAAAAGCGCTTTATCCCTATGGTCATCCCTATTCATGGCTTACCATCGGTTATGTGGAAGATTTGAATCGTGTGGGTGTCAATGATCTTAAGCATTTCTTTCTTCGCTGGTATGGTCCTAATAATGCGACCCTAACGATCGCAGGTGATGTGAATACAAAAGATGTTTTGCAGAAAGTAGAAAAATATTTTGGACCGATTCCACGTGGACCAGAAGTGACCCCTGTTCAACTACCGCCTGTAAAATTATCTAATACCGAATATGTAAGTTATGTAGACAATTATGCAAAACTTCCGATGCTCCAGATCACATATCCCACGGTACCGGATTTTAGTGCAGATATGGCGCCACTGGAATGTCTTGCGCAGGTTTTAGGACAGGGCAAAACTTCATTTTTATACCAAAACCTGGTAAAGAGTCAAAAGGCTTTAAGAGCCAGTGCGTATAGTAGCCTTGACGAGCTGGCCGGAACTTTTGTTTTTTCAGTAGTTGCTTTACCCGGACAGAATCTTGCGGAAATGCAAAAATTAATTAATCAATCTTTACAGGATTTTGAAAAAGCAGGGGTGACAGATGATGATTTGCAAAAATTTAAAAATGGTTTTGAAAGCAGCACAATCAATCGTTTGGCAAGTGTTTCAGGAAAAGCTTCCCAGCTGGCTGCATTTGAGACATTTACAGGAAACCCAAATATGATCGGCAAATTACTTGACATGTATAATAAGGTGACCAAAGAAGACGTAATGCGGGTTTACAACAAATACATCAAAAATAAATCTGCAGTTGTGCTGAGCGTGTTGCCAAAAGGAAAAGATGAACTGATTGCGGGGGCGGATAATTTTAAAACCGACAGTAGTCACTACGACAGGCCAAATTATGGATATGATCAATTAAAATACAATAAACCTAAGGACAATTTTGACAGGAGCCTTCAACCTCCGTCAGGAAAAAATCCGGTGGTAAAAGTGCCGGATTTCTGGAAAAAATCTTTAGGAAATAATATGGCAGCTATTGGAGTTGAGAACACTGAAATTCCTGTTGTCAACATGAATATATATTTGAAAGGAGGAACTATTCTCGAACAAAATAATTTATCAAAAGCGGGATTGGCAGCTCTTTTTGCTGAAATGATGAATGAAGATACCAAAGATAAATCCAGTGAAGAGATGAGCCTGGAGCTCGCTAAATTAGGAAGTAGCATTCGTGTAGATAACACCACAGATGCCATTGTCTTTTCTTTACAATCTTTATCGAAAAATTTGGATAAAACCATTGATCTTTTAAAAGAAAAAATGCTTCATCCTAAGTTTACCGAAGATGCCTTTGACAGGATTAAAAAACAATTGCTGGCCAATATCAGGAATTCAAAAAGCCAGGCAGCTTCTGTTGCGAATGTAGTTTTTAGCAGGTTGAATTATGGTGCTGAAAGTATTTCTGGTTTTCCTGATTATGGAACAGAACAAACAGTAACAAATATCACCTTATCAGATATACAGAATTATTACGACAATATCATTTCTTCAGACGAGGGAAATGTAATAGTAGTTGGCGATGTAAACGAAAAGGATATTCTGCCTCAGTTGAATTTTTTAGACCAGCTTCCAAAAAAGGAGATTACCCTGCCAGCATTGTCAAATGCACCTGAAGTGGAAAAAACAAAAATTTATGTTGTCAATATTCCTCATGCTGCCCAAACAGAATTCAGAGTTGGGTATGTAACCAATCTGAAATATGATGCAACAGGTGATTATTATAAAGCTTCACTGGCCAACTACAATCTTGGTGGTGGTTTTAATGGAAGGCTCAATATCCGGTTGAGAGAAGATAAAGGTTGGACTTATGGTGCCAGGTCTCTTTTTTCCGGTGATAAATATACCGGCACTTTTTATTTTAGCAGCGGTATTCGAGCAGATGCAACAGACAGCGCGTTGGCAGAAGTTTTAAGCCTAATGAAAAGTTACAATACTTCCGGACCTAATAATGATGAAGTGACCTTTATGAAAAATTCTATTGGACAAAGTGATGCGCGCAATTACGAAACAGGCAGCCAAAAAGCATCTTTTGTTGGCAAAATATTAAGGTATAATTTACCTGCAGATTTTGTTGATCAGCAAACTAAAATCTTAAATAATATTTCTACTTCCGAGATCGATGGATTAGCGAAAAAGTATTTTGATATAAATAAAATGAATATTTTATTGGTTGGAGACACTGAACTGTTTGTGCCAGGGTTAAAGAGCTTCGGCTACGAAATTGTAGAATTGGATGCAGATGGAAACAAAAAATAGATATTAGTTGTCATTTCCAAAGTAGAAAAAGAAGGTATTTGTTTGTTTACTGTATTAGCGTCCCACAAAAACAATCTGTTCATCCTTTAAAAGAGGCAAGCCTTTGAATCTTAAAATTACGTTGGCTACAGTAGCTACATCTTTTTCGCAGTAGACAGAGATGCGGTTCAGGTCTTTTTCTTTCCAGTAAACATTTCCAACCTGGCTTCCATCTATATCATCTTTGGGCGAGGGAACTCCTAAAACGGCCGCCAATAATTTTAAGGAAGTGTAATGTTTGTAATCGCCGAACCGCCATAAATGTAGAGTATCGAGAACAGGAGTTTCCCATGGTTTCATGTTTTGAAAATCAATATATGGCGGAATTGGAATTTGATTAATTACCATTCTCCTGCAAAGAAAAGGAACATCAAATTCTTTGATATTATGTCCCGTAAAGATCCAGTTGTGATTGACATGTAATTGTTGTAGCGTGGTCACAAACTGTTTCAACAGTTCCTTTTCATCTTCGCAGCATATAGATTTTATCCTGAATTGCCAGGAGTTATTTTCTTTTTTAAAATAACCAAAGCTTATACAAGCCACTTTTGCAAATTCGGCGAGGATGGCAGCGCGCATAGGATAATATTCTTCGGCGGAAACATTTGGCGGAAGACTCTTGCCGGTTTTTTCAATCCACAATTCCTGCCATTCATCGTCCAATAAGTGAAAATGTTCTTTCTCTGAAACGGTTTCAATGTCTATCACAAATAGTTTATCAATTTCAATCTGGTTCATTTAAGATGGTGTTTGAAATTGAATATACGGAAAAACCCGTTACTAAAAACGGGTAAATTAGATTAGCACCATCATCCGACAATAATGTGCATTTAACGCCAATGTCCCTGGCTCCAAACCCAGCCTTGACGTTCACTTATCCACTTGCCAGGAATATAATACATGCGGCCATATCTTTGGTGCGCCCAATATCCTCTTCTGTACACATAATTACTACGATGTCTCACCCACTCACCTTCTACCCAAACATAGTTTGGGCCGGGTGCGCCTGGCCGGCTATAAAGTGGTGCAACAGGCCTTTCACGTACAACAACTCTCGAAGGTCCGCACCCAGAAATGGCGATCAACATAAGAAAGCAAGTGCTTAAGAGAAAAAATAACTTTTTCATAGAGGGAATTTTATTTTTTAGATGCCTCATTTTGAGAAAAGTTTAATGAGCAATTTTAAATCAATAAAATTTTTTAAAATTATTGGCGCAAGGCTGAAAAAATTATTTTAAATCTGCTGTTATCATCTTTATATTTGCGCGGTCATCGGGGGATTAGCTCATCTGGTAGAGCGCAAGCATGGCATGTTTGAGGTGACCGGTTCG